>DCGU01000091.1:56313-56455 GCA_002315325.1 Clostridiales bacterium UBA1770 | reverse complement strand
TAAAAAAGCAACGCTCACTGCGGTGCCCCTAGCGGGAATACAGAACCCTCGTTTGCGCCAACGCTCTCAAAAATCGGTTGTGTAGCGTAGCGCAAACCTAGCATATGCCGCGGTGCAGCATATGCGGGGTTCGATTCCATGA
>DCGU01000091.1:42312-56279 GCA_002315325.1 Clostridiales bacterium UBA1770 | reverse complement strand
TAAAAAAGCAACGCTCACTGCGGTGACCCTAGCGGGAATACAGAACCCCTGTTCGCGCTAACGTTAAGTGGAAAGCGTTCGTCAGCCGCAGCGCGAACGTTAGCATATGCTGCGGTGCAGCATATGCGGGGTTCGATTCGTAATGGTAGCAAAACAAAAGGACACTTGCAATGCAAGTGTCCTTTTGTTTTGGTGACCCTAGCGGGAATCGAACCCACGATTACGCCGTGAGAGGGCGTCGTCTTAGCCTCTTGACCATAGGGCCGTGTCACCTACTTGCATATTATACCATAAGGCGGCATAATATGCAAGTCTTTTTTTACTCAAATCTTGATTTCTTCTTTTTTCTCTGCCGATTGATACAGCGTATCCAGCAGCTGCATGGTTTCCAAAATATTGTCGATGTGGCTTCTGCCCTTGACGCCGGTATGAATAGACTCGATAAAGGCCTTGTCTTCCAATAGATACATATCCGGAATATCGTATTCGGGCGTGATGGACTCCAGCGTCTCACCGTCAAAGATCGTGAAGTGACCGCCGTAGGTCAGTCTGGCGCCCGCCTTGGTACCCATGAAGTCGATAAACGTATTGTTCGGTACGTTGATGTTGGCCGCCCAGGAACCGTTGAAGGAAATAGATGCCCCCTCGGTGCGAACGTGACCCGAAATCAAATCATCTACGTCGTTGGTGCCGTTTTCCACGTCCTTGGTATCTTCGGCCCACATGTACTCATACTTGTACGCCTTCATGTCCTTTGCCATCTCGCAATAGGCGTCGGCCGTGCAGGTCTTGAGTTTGGGACTGCCGAGAATATACAAAATCAAATCGAGATAATGCACGCCCCAGTCAATCAGGGCGCCGCCGCCGGACATGGCCTTCGTCGTAAAGGCACCGCCAAGGCCGGGAATAGAGCGGAACGCGCGGAAAGAGCAATACACGTGATAAATATCACCGAACTTGCCCTCGCGGTTCATTTCTTCCAGCATTTCCACCGACTTGTGGAAGCGGTTGCATACGCCGATGTTC
This sequence comes from Clostridiales bacterium UBA1770, assembly GCA_002315325.1. Taxonomy (GTDB): domain Bacteria; phylum Bacillota; class Clostridia; order Oscillospirales; family CAG-272; genus UBA1770. The sequence goes on along the minus strand of DCGU01000091.1, from coordinate 55,253 downwards.
AAAATCTTATTCTGCTTGGCGGCCTCGGCTGCCATCTCGCAGGACAGGGCATAGTTGACGGTAATCGGTTTTTCCACAAAGACGTGCTTGCCGGCACGCAAAGCGTCCATAGCGACGGTGTAGTGTGCAAAGTTCGGCGTCAGGACGTAAACGGCCTCAACTTCGGGATCGTTCAGCGCGACTTGATAATCGGTGATGACGTTTTCAATTTTGGACCACTGTTCTTTGGATGCCTGTGCTTTGGATTCAATCAGATCGCAGGCGTATTTGATACGAATCTCGTCCATCTGCATAAAAGCGGGGAAGTGCGCGTTGTTCGCAATGCGGCCGCATCCCACAACGGCAATAACAGTCTGTTTCATCGTCTTTACCTCTTGTTTTCGTTATGATTTAGATTTTTTCGGCCCATTCGCCGTTCACGAAAATCGGGACGGCTTTACCGTTTTTATAACCGGTAATCGTCATATCTTTCGCACCGATCATAAAGTCAACGTGAATCATACTATCGTTGATACCCAGCGCGCGGCACTCTTCGTTCGTCTTTTCCAGATGCCCTTCGATACAATCGTTGAAGCCGTGTCCCAAGGCCACGTGACAGGAGGCATTCTCGTCGAACAGCGTCTCGTAATACAGGATACCGGAATTGTTGATGGGGCTGTCGCAGGGAATCAGAGCCAGCTCGCCCAGCTTCTTGGCGCCCTCGTCCATGCCCAGCATTTTGTCCAGCAGTTCCTTGCCTTTTTCGGCGTCCCATTCTATGGCCGAACCGTTCTCAAACCGAATCCAGAAGTTTTCAATCATTTGTCCCTGGTAGGAAAGCGGTTTTGTGGCAACCAGTTTGCCCTCGCACTTGCCGGCCATCGGGCTGGTAAAGATTTCTTCCGTCGGCATATTGGGGTTGAAGTACACGCCCTGTTTGGTCGTCTCACCGCCGCCGCACCAAATACCCTGCGGAATCAGGTCGGCGCGGAAATCAGTGCCGTTGGCACTCTTGTAGGTGACGTAATCGAACTTTTGTGCGTTCAGCCATTGGCATCGGGCGGCAAAATCCGCATTGTGTTTATCCCAATCGGCACACGGGTCGTTGTTTTCATCCACGTGTACGGCCTGCAGAATGCCGTTCCACAGGGCGTCTACGGCCTGTGAACGGGAAAGGTTCGGGAACACCTTTTTGGCCCATGCCGGCGAGGGAACGGCGGCAATCGTCCACTGGTGTTTGGACTCCATGGCATCGGAATAGGGTTTGGTGATGGGATAGGTGGCCATGTGCGCCTTCTGCATCTTTTCCATATTGATACCCTTCAGCCCATCCGGGTCGGAGGAAAGGATATGAATGCGGCAGGGCAGGTCGTCTGCCATGAACTTCAGTTTTTCTTCTTCCCACTTTTGTACGGTGGAAAGCGTCTTCAAACTCTGCCACCGATAATTGAGTTTGGTCAGGGGCTGGTGATTCCATTCCGTTCTGACGTACTTGGCGCCCAGACGATAGCATTCTTCGGCCACCATCGTGGCAAATTCATACTGGTCAACGGCACAATAGATGATGACACCCTGGCCCTTTTGCACGTTGGCACCCATTTTGGCAATCAAATGCGCGTATTTGCGCAAAATTGTTTTTTTCACGGTTTCTTTCCCCCAAAAAGCAATATTGTTACGTCAATTTTATCATATTATCCTAAAATGTCAATGGTAAAACGCACGGCGTTATGGTATAATGATGAAAATGATGAATCCCGGAGGGTAACGCATATGAGTACGATGAAAATCGGTTTTAATACGTTTTACGACGACGTGGCAGAGGACGCGCTGTCATTTACGCGCACGGCGGCGTGCGGTGCGGATTTCGTTGTCTGTCATTTTAACCCGTTTAAGCAAACGGTGGCGGACGCCTGTGCACAGGCAAAGGACGTTGCCGCCAAACTGAAAGAAAAAGGGCTGTCTTTTATTGCCAACTTCGAGTCGCAAAATTTCCATAAAGAAGTGTCGTCTCCCGACGGGTACGACTGGGCCAATGCGGAACAGGGAACGCACCGCCTGCGTTTGCCCCAAGAATACGTTGATGCATTGGCATCCTGCGGTAATCTAATGGGTTTGATGTACGACGAATTCGAGCATACGATTATCAACCGCAATCTCTCCCTGTATTTGGATTCCGACGGTAAGGATGATATCCCCGTCTTCCGCACCTACGAGGGCAAGGACCCCGTGGCGCAAAGCCGCCTTTTGGCACGCCAGGTTGCCGATTATGCTGCCGGTATGAAAGCACTGGGGTTTGGTACAATGTACGGCGAGCACGTCTTCCCGGTGCTGTTCCATCTGTTCGCCGGGAACGGCATCATTCCCAACTTCAAATCGCAAAAGGAATCCTATTCCAACGTGCAGTTTGCCACGGCAGCCGGTGCCGCCCTGCAGTACGGCACGCCGCTTTCCAACTGCGTGGATATGTGGTTCCGCGGCAATCATCCGGGACACACGCCCGATGAAATGGCTGCTAACCTTGCCTTTGCTTACCATGCCGGTGTCAACACCGTCTACGTGGAAAGCGCCATGGCGTTCGTTTCCAAAAATGCCGAGGGCAAAAAAGAGTACAATGCCTGGGGCGAAGCGTTCTGTCATTTCGCACAGGAATATAAAGATAAACCCCGTTCCTATGACGTCGCCGACTATCGGCCCGAAATCGGTATCGTTACGATGGATGACACCTATTGGGGGCAGGGCACGCCCTTCACCCGTGAAAAAATCCACTGGGTGAATATGTTGTTCGGCAATCACAATATTAGGCCCACCCGCGCGTCGCACGAATGGATTCATGCCTTTCATCTCATTTCGCAGGGCGATACCGGCCGGGAAAATATCTCCTGGAACCGCATCAACCTTTGGTCTGCCAAGCATCCGCACCGCTCGTTCGCCGCAATGAACAGCGCCGTCGTCTTTGACGAAAACGTGCGGGAAGAGTGCCTGTCTTCCTTAAAACTTTGTTTCCTGTGCGGCAGTTATATCAGTGATGAAACGCTGGCGGCCGTAGAAAAACTCGTGCGTGAAAAGGGATTAACCGTCGTTACAACGCGCCGCTTCCTGCCGAAAAACGTCAGGAAAAAGTACGCCGGATACCTGCGTGAAATCCGGGACGGGCAGGGCAAATGGATTGCCGTGCCGTTCTTCGGCGGCACTCCCCTGAAAAAGCGTATTCAGCCGTTCTTGGGCGAGCGCGGGCAGATTCGTCTGACCTTCAAACAGGGCGAGGTAGTCCTGCAAATTGCCGACAACGGTGAAACGTTCTCCGTCGTCAAATCCATATAAATCAACAAAAAAAGAGAATCGGGCTCCCCTCGGAGCCCGATTCTCTTTAAGTTTTTGGCGTTATTCTAACGGTTTTTCTTCCTGCTTGTCGGCTTTTTTTGCTTTTTTCTTCTTGGATGCCGCTTTGCAAATGAGCAGCACAACGGTCACGGCCGCGCCGATAATCACGGCATAGGGGATAATGGCGACGATGGCTTTGAGCATGAACCCGAATACGCTGCCCATGCTGCCGATACTGCCGGAGAAGACTTCACCGAGTTCTACCCAATAGGAGGGTTCAACGTATACGTTCTCTTCGTACAGATAGATTTCAAACGTGCAGTAATCCACCAGCTTGTCAAAGCCGTTCAGCGTGCCCTTATATTCTTCAATCATAGAGAGCGCTTCCTGCATGGCTTTCAGAACGGCCAGCTTGTTTTGCGTATTCTCGGGCGTGGGGGCTTCCGTCAGCAGCGTTTCGTACAGGGCTGCGTAGGCGTCGTACTCTTTTTGATACAAATCGATTTTGTTTTGTACGTCGGCATATGACGAGGTGATATCTTTGGTGCTAACGTACTTATCTTCCACCTCTCCCAAGGCCGAAACCGTGCCCATAAAGTCGTTCATCTTGGCCACGGGCACGCGGAACGTCAGACTTGCGTAGCCTTCACGCTCGCGGGAGTACTCCGTCCAGCCGCCGTAATCGTTGACGAGTGTGCTCAATTGGCGCATGGCATCGGTTAGACTGGCAACCGTCACGGACATATCGATGGTGTAGATGACTTTGCGGTTGGCGGGAATGACGATACCCTCGCTGCCCGTCGCAGCGGATTTACTGTACTCCACATCGGCCGTGTAATCGTCATCGGCGCGCGGACTTTCAGCGTCGTACGCAAAGTCACCGGCACCGCAAGAGGATAAAATGAAAACGGAGCAAAGCAAAAGGGATAATAAAATTAAAGGCAGTCTTTTTTTCATAGAAGGGATACTCCTTTCACAGTCACGTGGGGTGCTTTCGTGCGGCACCTCTGTTTTGATAGACGCGAAGAAAACGTTTTTGTTCCCACACGTCATATTTTAGTACAAAAAAGTGGGAAACGCAAGTGTTTTGCAGCTGTTATGGAAATCAATATAATATATTACTTGCTTTTTCCGCGTCGGGATGCTATACTAAATAAGATATCTCCAATTATCTAAAACAGGAGTCAAAAACATGATTAACTTTTCTTTTGATAACGGTGTTCTGACGCTTGGTGTCAGCGGCAGAATCGATTCGGTGAACGCATCCGCGTTTGAAGCCGAAGTCGAAGCGGCGCGTGCGACCGCCCATACGTCCATTGTTGTCGACGTAGAAGATATGGCTTACACATCCAGTGCCGGCCTGCGCGTCTTTTTGCGCCTGCGCAAAAACGAACCGACGTTGAAAATCATCAACGCTTCCGCCGAAGTTTACGATATTTTTGAAATGACCGGTTTCACCGAAATGATTCCGATTGAAAAGGCCTATCGCCAGCTGTCGGTCGAAGGCTGTACGATTATCGGCCAGGGAGCCAAGGGCACCGTCTATCGTTACAACACCGATACCATTGTAAAGGTCTATAAAAATCCGGACTGCTTGCCCGATATCATGCGTGAGCGTGAGTTGGCGCGCAAGGCGTTCGTGCTGGGTGTTCCGACGGCGATCTCCTATGACGTCATCAAGGTCGGCAAACAATTCGGTTCCGTCTTTGAACTGCTGGATGCCAAATCGCTGTCGCAGCTGATCGCTGAAAATCCCGACAAAATGGATGCGTACGTTACCGAATTTGCCGATATGCTGCGCCTCATCCACGGCATCACCGTGAAGACGGAAGACATGCCGAACGTCAAGGATACGGTCCACGTTTGGTGCGAAACGGCACGTCGGGCACTCCCTGCGGGCGACGCCGACAAATTGGATGCCCTGGTGAATGCCGTGCCGGATATCCCGCATATGCTCCATTTCGACTATCATACCAATAACCTGATGAACCAAAACGGTGAAACGCTTTGTATCGATATGGATACGCTGTGCTACGGTCATCCGATTTTTGAACTGGCCAACGTGTATATCACCTACGTCGGGTTCGGTGAGGTAGTACCTTCCGTCGTGGAGAAGTTCCTGGGTATGCCGTATGCGTTAGCCGTTGATTTTTGGAACCGTTTCCTGCCGAAGTATCTCGGCACGACCGATGCTGCCCGCATTGCCGAGGTGAGCGATAAGGTTCGCTTGCTCAGCTACACGCGCCTGTTGCGTCATACGCTGCGCCGCGGCGGTGACGACGAGGCGTCCGTTGCAACCCTGAACCTTTGCAAACAGCAAATTGCAGAGCTTTTGACCAAGGTTTCCGCATTAACGTTTTGATACGAATGAAACTATTGAAATGAGGTAAAGTGAAATGTTGAACGTAGAAGCAAAACAAAACGGCGCACAGCTGACGCTGGAAGTGTCCGGCCGTTTGGATACCACCACCTCTCCCGAACTGGAAGCAGTTCTTTCTAAAATGGATCCTGCCGTCACCGACCTGACGTTTGATTTCACCGGTTTGGAATACGTTTCCTCTGCCGGCCTTCGCGTACTGCTCAATACGCAGAAAACGATGTCGCAAAAGGGTTCGTTGACGCTCACCGGTGTCAATGCCAACGTGATGGAAGTGTTCGAAATCACCGGCTTTTCCGATATTTTAACGATTAAATAAGCCGTCTGCTTATTTTTGATTTGAAAGGACTATTGCCATGGGAATCGTTCCTGTTGCCAATTATGCCATGAAGCGCGCGCTTTATGAATATGATATTTATCCGAAGGTGTTTTTGACCGGTCGTCACACGCTGACCTACAAGCCCCTCGGCATGCACGTCGCTTTCAATCCCGACGTGGAATACGTCGTTATGGTGAAAGAAGCGGAAGTGGCCGAGGAAAACCGTTATCCCGGTTCCAACGGCTGTCAAACGTTCAAGGTCAAACCGTCACAAGACGGCTGCCTGCATATTACGGCAGACTTCGCACGTGAGCAAATGTATTTGGTCCAGGTGCACCGCACCCGTGAGGACGGCTCCCTTGAACGCTTCACCGATATGCGTGTCTACGCATTGAACCACGATATGAAGGGGCGCTATCCTTTCCGCGGCGACCTGCATATGCACACCTGCCGCTCCGACGGTCACGAATCTCCGTTTGTCGTTGCCGCCAACTACCGCGGTCACGGTTACGATTTTACCGTCATCTCCGACCATCGCCGTTACTATCCTTCCTTGGAAACGCGTGAAAAATTGCGCATCGTGGATAACGGCGGGCACGAGACCTCCGACCTGACCGATTTTTTGGTCGTCCCCGGCGAGGAAGTACATTTGCCGGAGAACGACGTGCATTACGTCAACTTCGGCGGCCGCTTCAGTATCAACGCCTTGGTAACCCCCAACTGTAACCAGGAACCCGGCGATGATATTAAGTACCGCAGTCTCGACGGTAATGCGCCCGCTCCTATTACAAAGGAAGAATATTTGGCCATCATCCACGAAAACGCCAAGAAAGTGCCGCTGGCACTGGAATCCGAACGTGTCAGCTTCGCGGCAGCCGAGTGGATTCACGAGCAGCAGAAAAAGGCCGGCGGTATCGGCATTTTCCCGCATCCGTACTGGCTGTGCTCCACGATGCAGCTGTCCGAAACCTATTTGAAGTTCTTTTATAAAAACCATCCCTTCGACGTATTCGAAGTGTTGGGCGGCGAAAGCTATTATCAGCACAACGGTTTCCAAACGGCCTTCTACTACGAGCAAAAGGCGCAGGGCATCGAGTATCCCGTCGTCGGTTCCACCGACAGCCACGGCTCCACCGAGTACAACCGCAATGCGCTGATTTGTTCCACCCTCGTCTTCTCTCCCGCCAACACGACGGCAGATTTGTGTGCCTCCATTTTGGATAAATATTCCGTGGCCGTTGACTCCATCAGCCCGGAACTCCGTTTGGTCGGCGATTTCCGCTGGGTGAAATTCGGCACGTTCCTCTTGGAAGAGTATTTCCCGCTGCACGACCTTGTCACCAAGTGCGAGGGGTATTATCTCAAGGAATTTGTCAATGGGGACAGCGACGCCGAGCGTGTGCTGCTGGCACTCAAGGGCGGCGTACCCAAACTGCTCAATAAATACTTTGAAATGAACTAAATCATTACCATCAAAAAACGGCAGGAAAGCGTTCGATGCGAACGCATTCCTGCCGTTTTCTATGCTGTTTTATTCCCACATGCCGAGATTTGGCTTGGGGGTGGAAAATCTTGTCGGTTTTTGCCCGGCAAATACCTCTTTGGCATTTTTGACGTAATCGCCCGGTTCCAGGTCTCTGTCGCGGAAAAGGGTCGAGGGGCATTGGGCGCCGATTTCGTACGTCCAGACACCGTTGTATCGTTTGCTTAATTCGTCGTACAGGGCACGCCAGTCTATGCAGCCTTCACCGCATAACCAATGGCGCTCGTTGATATTATCGTAGTCGGAAATATGCACGGTGGCGATTTTGTCGCCCATGGCGCGGCAGAAATCCACCGGGTTTTCCGTCAGCAAATGGTTGGTGTCAAAGCAAACGCGCAGGCGGCTGTCGGCTTCAAGCAGCTGCAGAACGTCGCTTGAATCCCGTCCCAAACAGGAGCGGGGAAGATCCTCCACGCAAAGGACGCCGCCCAGGGCGTCAGCCGCGGCGGCCAGTGCCGCTAAACTTTTTTGGGCTTGTGCCATATGTTTGGCACGTTCGTCCTCTTCAATCGGCTCGCCGCTGGGGTGAATGACGAACTTGTCAATGCCGATGGCAGCAGCTTTGCGCATCTGTTCCCCCAGGCGTGCAACGGATTGCAGCCGCAGATTTTCATCGGGCGCGGAAACGTCCACTTGTTCAAACGGCATAAACTGCAGATGATACGACCACAGTTTCATCCCGGTTGCGGCGGCAAAACGTTGAATGGCGTCATAATCGATATAATCGTATTCCTGTTGGTTTACGCTGATTTCAATGTAATCAATGCCCGCATTGCGCGCGGCGGAAAAATACTCTTTTGAAATTCTGTCAAAGTTGACGGATAAACCGATACCTAACATACGTTCTCCTTTTCCAAATCGGGCCGTATTTTTGCTTTTTTATTATAACAAAAAACGGTATATATCTCAATATTTTTTATTGCATTCGTTCTATCATTATGGTATACTGTTTTTGCGGTTTGCATAGTATATGCGGACGTCCCCTACTACATTTTATTTAATCAGCGGAGGTATTTATGGCCGAACAATGGATTCGTTATTATAACATTGAAGGCGGCGACGTCTTTTACAATTTGCAAAGCGGTGAAACGGTGCCGATTTATTCCAAGGCAGAGGGCGAGCGCGTGGGTGTGGGTGCTTTTTACCCGGATGGGCACACCTGCGTTGTGACCAGAATGAATTATAATTTGCGGGACAATTTGGCACGCAAATTGCGTCCGCGGTATTACAAAACGGATCTCCTGACCGGTGAGGAGACCGAACTCTTTACGGCGTGGGACCGCAGCGACGTGCAGTTGTGTAACGTATGCTTCTTGCCGAACGGGTACTTCTTTATCTCTGCCTCCAATACCGAAAAGGGCGGCACACAAATCTTTATCGTGGATGAAACAGGCCGTGACAAACAGGAAATTTGGTCGTCGAAGGCGTATCCGTACGGCTTTAATTTCAGCCCTGACGGTAAGTATATTTCCTATCATTGTGCCGGACACGACGACGTATATAATCCGTGCGGGCACTATGCCATTAACGTTATGAATATCGACGGCACCAACCAGCGCATGCTGCACAGCGAGGCGGGGCATCTCTGCTTCAATCCGACGTGGTCGCGTGATGGGCAATATCTCGCCTTCCAGGATTGTCAGCCGCCGCTGGGTGACCCCGGCCATATGAAAGCCGACGTGGCGATTATGCGTCCCGACGGCAGCGATTTCAAGCGCTTGACTTCGCATCGCGAGCAGTACTTCGCCACGAGTTTCGGACTCAAGGATTATCGCAGTGGCGGTTCCAACTGCGTCATTTTTGCTGCGGACGGCCGCATCATCCACTCGCAAATGAGCGAGGGTGCGCAGCACGACGCTTATTTCGATCCGGAAAAACGCGACCACGAGGAGTGGACCTACGACCCGAAGGTCGGCAAGGGCTCATGCCCCCTGGTTTTGCTCAACCCTGCGGACGGCTCCGTGGAGCCGATTACCGAACGGGAAGAGGGAAAATGGGACTTCCGTGCATCACTGTCAAAAGACGGCAGTCAGCTTCTCTATACCACCTACCGTTTCGGCAGCGTGTCCGAAATTCACTGGCACGATATGCAAACCGGTGAGGACCGCTTCATTTCCCGCGGCCTGAATGACCACGGCGTCGACCACCCGTACTTCGTCAATTTGCCGGACGAAATCGTACGCAAAATTGCAATCATTAATAAATAAAATATTGACAAATAGAAGAGGTTACTATGGCAGGACAATGGATTCGCTACGCGAATATTGAGGGCGGTGCCGTTTTTTACAATCTGCAAAGCGGGGAACAGGTGCCGATTATTTCCAATCCAACGGGTGACCGCCTCGACGTATGCGGCTTTTATGAGGACGGACGCACTGCCTTGATAAAGCGTTGGGGATGCTATACTTTGCGGGATGATTTGGCACGCAAATTGCGCCCGCACTATTATAAAATGGATATTTTGACCGGCGATGAGACCGAAATATTTACGGCGTGGGATCGCTCTGCCGTGCAGATTTGTGCCGTTTGTCCCATGCAGAACGGATACTATTTTGTTTCCGCATCCAACACCGAGGACGGTAAGACGAAACTGTTCATCGTGGATGAATCCGGGCGAGATATGCAGAAGATTTGGTCCTCGTCTGCCTACCCGTACTGTTTCAATTTCAGTCCCGACGGCAAGTATATATCCTATCATTGCGCAGGACACGACGACAAATACAATCCGTGCGGGGAGTATGCGATCAACGTTATGAACGTCGACGGCACCAACCAACGTATGCTGCACAGTGAACCGGGTCATCTCTGCTTCAATCCGGCGTGGTCCCGCGACGGTCAATATTTGACGTTCCAGGATTGTCAGCCGCCGCTGGGCGACCCCGGCCATATGAAGGCCGATGTGGCGATTATGCGTCCCGACGGCAGTGATTTCAGACGCTTGACGTCTCACCGTGAGCAGTATTTCGCTACGAGTTTCGGCCTCAAAGATTATCGCTGCGGCGGTTCTAACTGCGTCATCTTCGCTGCAGACGGCCGCATCATTCACTCGCAATTGAGCGAGGGCGCGCAGCACGATGCCTATTTCGACCCCACACAGCGAAACCACGAGGAATGGATTTCCGACCCCACAGTCGGCAAGGGTTCCTGCCAATTGGTATTGCTGAGTCCCGAGGACGGCTCCGTGGAGCCGATTACCGAACGGGAAGAGGGCAAATGGGACTTCCGTGCGTCACTGTCAAAAGACGGCAATCAGCTGCTCTATACCTCCTACCGCTTCGGCAGCGTGTCCGAAATTCATTGGCACGATATGCAAACAGGTGAGGACCGCTTCATTTCCCGCGGCCTGAACGACCACGGCGTCGACTACTCCTCCTTCGTTGACCTGGAGGATGAAGTCGTCCGCAAACTCGCCGTCCTGAACAAATAAACAAACAAAACCGGCGTTGCAAAGACTTCTTCTTTGCAACGCCGGTTTTTACTACGTACTTTTATTCTAAATGTTTTCAACAGACAGGGAAAAAGCGGTTCCTTCAAAAGACTTTTGTACGTTTGTACTGTTATTCTAAATATCTTCAACAGACAGGGAAAAAGCGCTTCTTTCAAAAGTCTTTTGTACGTTTGTACTTTTATTCTGAATATCTTCAACAAACAGGGAAAAACGGTTCCCTCAAAAGACTTTTTTACGGTTGAACTTTTATTTTGAATATCTTTAGCAGACAGGAAAAAAAGAGGCGGAATCCCCGAAAAGTTCCGTCAGGCGTACTCGTGTGTACGTCAAGGGGCTTTTCGGGGATAGGAACCTTGGTTCCGATGCGGCCTTTTTTTACGGCTGCGCATTATTTTACAGAAGGAATTCTTTTTGACCAGTCAAACACTATTTCAGGCCAGTGTGCTGCCTCCGCCAGATCCCATATCGGATTGCCGCACCAGGTTACTTTATTGGCCAGCGCAATGCCGTGTTCGCCGATGGACCAAATATGCAAATCCATTTGGATATTGTGCTCCACCATTGCTTTTGCCAGCGCCAACGCATTGGCAACAGGTACGACGTGGTCGGCTGAGGTGTGAATAATGCAGGCAGGCACCGTGTTTTCATCCACGCGCAGGTCCAGCGACCAGCGCTTGAGTTCTTCGTCGGTCGGTGTGGCGGTGCCGAGAATGTTGTAAAAACTGCCCAGGTGTGTTGCAACTTGGGTGGAAATCACGGCGTACACCGGGATCATGCCGGTCGGTTTATTTTTGCCGTAGGGGATACCGGCTTCTTCCCATACTTCCTTCAGGTGCCAGCAGGTGCCGAGCGCGGCGCACAAATGGCCGCCGGCGGAAAAGCCGGTCACGAAAACGCGGCCGGGGTCAACGTTCAGTGCTGCCGCATTGTCGCGGATATACGCCATGGCAAGGGAGGCTTCGATTAACGGGCGCGGGAACACTGCCTTCTCCCCGACGGAATAGTGCAAAACGAATGCCTGGAATCCTTTGGCCAGAAAGGATAGGGCAATCGGTTCGCCCTCACGGTCGGCACAAACGCCGCTGTAGCCGCCGCCGGGAATAACGAGAATGGCGTCACGGACACCGCAGTTGTTGATGGCGTCGGCAACGTAGCATTCCAAATAAGCTTCGCTGTCTTTGTAATGCAGCGGGATTTTTTCATATTTCATAGTGAGTATGCCTCCTATAGATTATTATTTTTCAATTTGGTTGTTGCGCCGTTTCATCCAATCGTCGGCAATTTCCGGCCAGCGGGCAACTTCGGGGTGATCCCACAGGTCGTGGAAGCCGCAGTCGGTCAGGCGGTTTGCCGTGGCAAATCCGTGGGCACCGACGCTGATAATATGCAGGTCCACGGGGACGTTGTGTTCATACAGTCTTTGCGCAAAAACGAGGGAATTGGTACAGCTGACCAGCTCGTCGGTCGACGTGTGGATCAAACACGTCGGGACCGTGTGCTCGCTGTCCACCCAATTTTCCGCCGACCAATCGTGCAACTGCTGTTCCGTCGGCGGCAGCGTTTCAAATACGCAATTGTAATAAACGTTCCACGTTTTGGTTTCCTTCATGGAAAGGGCAGGGTATACGGGAATAATGCCCGTCGGCTTGTTTTCTTCGCCGATGATTCCGGCACCGTCACGGAAGAAATCCATGTGCCAGCAGGTTCCCAGCATGGCGCACAAATGACCGCCGGCGGAAAAGCCGGTGACGTAAACGCGTGCCGGGTCAACGCCATACTTTTGTGCGTTGTCGCGAATGTACTTCATGGCGGCGGATGCCTGTATCATGGGGCGCGGGAAGATGGCCCTGTTTTCACCCACGGAATACCGCAGCATAAAGGCAACGTATCCGCGTGACGCAAATTCCAGTGCAACCGGTTCACCTTCGCGGTCGGTGCAGCAGGCCGCATACCC
>DCGU01000091.1:0-42301 GCA_002315325.1 Clostridiales bacterium UBA1770 | reverse complement strand
CCCGCCGCCCGGCAGGACGAGAATGGCAGTGCGCGGCGTTTTGTCGACCGCGTCCGGTGCATATACAGCCAGATACGTGTCCGGGTCCTGTACCGAACAGTACGGAATATCATCCAATGGGATTTTTTCGTATCGCATAACTCTGTTCTCCGAAAAACGTAAAATGTGGGGAAAAGAACGTTAAAAACGGCTTTTTATGCAAAGTTTGCACTGCCGCCTTTTTCAAGCGTTTTAGCCACGGTGACGCCGTCCAACTGCTGCAGCGGCTTGTTTTGCTGCAAAGCAAGATAGGCTGCTACACCGGCTGCCTCACCCAACTGGTTGAGGTTGACCATGACGCGCAGGGCCGAGAAAGAGCCCTCATCCGCGTGAATCATACGGCCGACGGCAATCAGATTGGGACTGACTTCGTTGACCAAATTGGCAAAGGAAAGACGGTAACGCGTGGGGACTTCGTGGTCTGCCGGTACGCCGTATTCCTTCCACCAGTTGCCGCGCTCCACCGTTCTGTCCGGCATAAGCGTGACGTAATTGCCGTCAAAGAACTTTAAGTGAATGGCGCCGTTGGCAAGATGTTCGTCGCCACTGTAGGTGCCCTGCAAAATGCAGTCGTCATAGGCAGTGCCCAGCATCAGTTCCGTCAGCACGGCCTCTTTCTTGGTTTGGTAGTGTATCGTTTCCCGCAGGCCCAAATAGGCATTGGTTGCCGCCAGGGCGGCATTGGGATTGACGTGTGCGCGGATGAGCTTCATGCATTCCCGGACCTGTGCCCGGCCTATTTCTTCCGCACGGGAGCGGCCTTCGCCTGTCGCGCAGTCAAGCCCCTGTACGTGCGTATCCGCCTGCAGAATAACACCGGGGGTGCCGGGGATTTTCATACCCCAGCCGGAGTCCTGCACCAGCGTTGTTTCATCGGGGTATTGTTTAATCAGGTCCGCCACCGGCGCGTGTTCGGTAATGCCTGCCACAAAGTAGGTCGGTGTCGGCGGCTGCGTCCATGCGTGCCGATATCCTTTCATACCGACGTCGCGGGCCAGGTCCCCGTCGCCTGTCGCATCAATAAAGAAGGAGGCCTGCACGGCAAAACGCCCGTCTTTGTTCTCTGCAATGACGTGGCTGATTTTGCCGCCCTCGCGCATCAGCGTGCAGTAGTACGTGTGCAGCAAAACCTGTACGCCGCTCTCCCGGCACAGCATATCCAATTCGGTGCGCATTTCATACGGGTTGAAATGGAAGGAAGCGCGCTCTCTGGTTTCGTTCCCGTTGGGGCAGAGATCGCCGGCACCCAAACGGAACAGGCGTTCCTCCACTTCGGCTGTCAGTCCCGCAATCACCTGCGTTTTGCCGGTTGTGTCGTTGTTGGAATGCCAGCAGCAAACGAGCGCTGCGGTAGCCACGCCGCCCAAAAAGCCGTTTTGTTCCAGCAGGATGACTTTGGCACCCAGGCGTGCGGCGCGAACGGCTGCGAAAACGCCGGTGGCGCTGCCGCCGACCACGCAGACGTCGGTCGTGTATTTGATCGGCAATTGTTTTGCCGGTTCGGTAATAAATGTCATACGTTTTATTCTCCTTGGGTTGGTGTAAGCACGTCGACGGTCACAGGTCCCAATAACCCCGTCGGTTCAAATAGGAAAAACCGTGAAAAATAGTCACGCAATTCGTGCCCGTAGTTGGTTGTAACGTCAATGCACACGGCGTTTTCACCATTTTGCAATGCGTCCGTGATATCGTAACGATAGGGCGGTGTAATCCGCAAACCGCAGTTTTTGCCGTTGACGCTGACCGAAGCACACTCTCCGACGGCACCCAAATCCAGGACGTATCGTCTGTTTTCCTCCGGGGTGAGCGTCAGTGACGTGTCATAGCGAACGCGGCCGGAAAAACGCGGCAGTTCGTCTTTGGCCGAAACGTTGAACAACGTGCCCGTCGTTTTGTACGGCGTATAGTGCGGGTAGTCTTTGGCGGCCGATACGGAAACGGCAAACGAGCCGGGGAGTACGATGGTTTCCGTTGTCGTCTCGTTTTGCAAGGTCGGTACGTCGTTTGGCATCGTGCCGATGACGTAAATGACCGAGCCGTAGGGCGAAAGTACCAGCGGCACTTCACCGTTTATAGACGTTGCTTTTACAAACGTGTTTTCCATCGGGTCGTAGATGCCGTATTCGCCGCCGGTAAAACCGGCGATACGCACGGCCGTTTTTATCTCGTTGTGAATATCTTCGTTGCTGAACCAATACAGCGACAGGCCCTGTGCGTCGTGTACGTAGTGATAGGAACGCAGGAAACGGGCGGGGGAAGACGTTTTGACGTCAAAGCGTCCGTCGGTTTGCAGCCACGACAGAATGCCTTCGTCCGTCATGGACGGGCAGCCTGTCAAATACGGGGCGGCGGTTTCATCCGGGGCATCCGCCGTTTTTTCCGGTTTGGCGCCGGCAAAGATGACCGGCAAGCCTGCGTCAGCCAACTTTTGTAAAAGTGCCAGCGTGTTTTTCGGTAAAAATGCGGAAGAGGGAACCAGTAACGCCCCGTAGCTTTCACCATTCACCGTCAACGTATTATGTGCGACGCTGCCGGCGGCCAAATAGTCGGCGGGAATGATATCGTAATCCAGCTGGTGCTCCGTCAGTAAACGGCACAGACGGTCGCACGGCGTATATTCTTTGCCGGCCCATTCGGCTTCAACGTGGTACAAAACGGCAGCGGTGGATACGTGTCGGCCGCCGTTCAACAGGTGGCAGACGCGGTTGGTGTAACGCATTAACTTGCCGAATGCCTCAAATTGCGGGTTGGTGCCCTCACAGTTGAAATGCGGCGGACAGTCCGGGTTGGGGAACGTCGGTGTAAAGGCGTGCGGTACGTAATAGTTGACACCGCGCGACAGCATCAGGTCCGTCATCCATTTCATCATGCGGACACCCTCGACCCAGCCGTAGGCACCGAAGATTTCGCACATGGCGCGGCCTTTTTTCAGGGGCTGCAAATGGGCGTGGGAAGGCGCCAGTTTCGGCAGCGTGAAATGAAAGAAATCCGGGTCACCGATATCGTAATGACAGGGGACTTTAATAATATGGTCGGTCATACCGGGGGTCGTCTGTCCCAATACGGTATCGATGCCGCCCATATCCTGCCCGTCCAGGGCGCGGAAATAGTGTCCGTCGCCGTAACCGGTTTTGCTGCACTGGTCCAGGTCCTCAATCACATGCCCGATGTACTCGACACCGTGCGCGCGGCACCAGTTGCCCAGTTTCCACGATAGATTTTCACCGTATCGTTTGGACACAAAATCCATGTATTCGTAACGTGCTTTTGACGTGGCCGGACCGAAGTCGTACCACAGGGCAGGCAGGTTGGCAATCAGCCCGCCGTCAAGGCGGCCGTCCAGTGCGTCAACCATCTCGTCACGCCAGGGATAATGGCTGTTTTTTGTGCCGAAATCGACGATTTTGTCGATTTTTACACCGTTGGCAAGACACGGCTCGTCCGAGAAAAAGCCGGCGAAGGTATTGCCGAAATAGTCGGCATAGCGTTTGTAATGTGCCTCGTAAACCCGTTCAATCAGCAGGTCTGTGGCAGCGGGACACAGCATATCGGCGTACTGTTTGCCCCAGTCATGCATGCCGGTACGCGTCTTGTATAAAAACAAAATACGCCAGCAGCCTTCGGGCAAATCAAAGTATACCATACCGTCGTCGACGTTATCGGTGACGTTGATGACCTTGCCCGTCAATGCTTCTTCGTACGGCACGCGCTCGCAGGCAAGCACGGCAATCAGTTTGTCATCGCCCGACGTCGCACGTTCCGCCATCACGCGGCCGCCCTTCACGGGTCCCGGAACGTCAACGTGCACCTCGGTAATGCCGCAGGCAGCGAGTTCCGGATGCTCCAGGAAGGCCCCGTTGGCGTTGCCGGTGGGGAAGGCCTTGTCATCCAGCAGCCATACCTTCATGCCGCGCTTTCGGCATTCGGCCAAAATGACGTCCATCGTGTGCCACCAGGCGTCCGTGCCGAATCCCGCATAGCCGCGGGCCTCCACGCACAGGGCGCGAATGCCGCACGTTGCAATGGCATCTATTTCGCGGATGAGAGCATCGTCCGTTTCGTTTTTCTGCCAAAAAAACGGGAGTATATAATTATCGCCGCGGTCTTCCAATACCTGCTGCAGTCGATTATTGCTCATGGGTTACCTTCTTCTTCGGGCATTTCCCGATAGTTTATCTAATATACTAAGTATAATACAAAAATGCGGATTGTCAAGGTATAGATGATAATGAATGCGAACGCATACGCCTGCGTGCGGAAAAAGTTTTTTTGCGTAAAGCATATTGCTTTTTTTGCGGTAATGCAGTATGCTATTGATTGTGCAATAAAATGTTTTTATCCATCGATTGCAATAACCACAGCGTGGAAAAAACAACCCTAAAATAAAATCGGGGGCAAACGTAATGGAAAACGAACAACGTACGTATAAGAAAAAACACGGCGACCGCAAGGACGCCCGCCTGCTGCGCGACGTGGACGAACTCCATATCGCCATGGCGCACTGCTATCCCAACCGCACGGATAACGAGGCGTATATTTCGGAACAGATTGAATTGGAACCCATTATGCGCTGGCTGGCGGCGCATCCCGACAACGAATTTAAGTATACCTTCTTTCACGTTATCGTGGCAACGCTGCTGAAGCTGTTGGTCATTCGCCCCAAACTCAACCGCTTTATTGCCAACAAACGCTATTATGAAAAGGACGAGCGTTCCATCGGCTTTATCGTCAAAAAACAGTTCACCGATGAAGCGGGTGAGGGCATGGCCGTTATCAAGGCCGATGAAGACGCTACCGTTTTCACGGTACACGACGCCGTCAAGGCGCAGGTAATGCCTTGTAAACAAGGTAAATCCAACGAAACGCAATCATCGATGGAAACGTTTAAAAAACTGCCGCATTGGCTGAATACGCTGATTTTCAACGTGGTGCGGCATATGTCCGAAAAGGGAACCCTGCCAAAGTCCGTTACCGACGGGGATTCTAACCATTGCTCCGTGTTCGTCACCAATCTCGGCTCCATCGGGCTCAAGTGCGGTTACCACCACCTGGCCAATTACGGCACCAACTCCATTTTCGTCGTTATCGGGCAAAAGAAAATGACGCCGTTCTATGATGAAAACGGCAGCGTCACCATGAAGGAAACGCTGGATATCGGGCTGACCATTGACGAGCGGATTGCCGATGGGTACTACTACGCCAAGACCGTTAAAATCATGAAAAAACTGCTGGAAAATCCGGAACTGCTGGAGCAGCCTTTCGGCACGCAGGTCGAATTGTAACGTGATTGTCACCTATGGAAAGCAAAAACAAAAAACGATAAAAAGAGGATGTTGTTATGCAAAAAGTGTATGATTTTTTGAAGAATGCCGGTACCTATTATCTTGCTACGGTCGAGGGGGATCAGCCCCGCGTTCGCCCGTTCGGCACCGTCAATATCTTTGACGGAAAGCTCTATATCCAAACCGGCAAAGTGAAACCCGTCTCGCACCAGATCGCCGCCAATCCCAAGGTTGAAATTTGTGCGTTCAAGGACGGTACCTGGCTCCGTCTTACCTGCGAATTGGTCGAGGATGACCGGTTCGAGGCGTGCAAGTCTATGCTGGATGCCTATCCGGAGCTGCGCGCCATGTATGACGAAAACGACGGCAACACGCAGGTGTTGTACGTGAAAAATGCCACGGCAACGTTTTCCTCTTTTACCGCAGCCCCGCAGGTTGAAACGTTCTGAAAATGAAACAATAACCAAACGGCCGCCGCATTTTGCGGCGGCCGTTTTACGTATCATTTCTGCGAAAAAAATGAATAATATGCAGTGCACTTGCAACATTTCCTTTTTTTGACGTGCGTTTGATAAAAAACGTTATTTTTTTATGCAATAGCTGTATATCTATCATTGACATTACTTCACTAAAGTGATAATATTATCTTATCTATTGATATTGTTGGTTTTCAACGTCACGTAATCGTTATGAACAGAGGTGCAGTATGAGTAAAGAACAGTATACCCTTTACGTTTTGGGTTCCAGAGGCAGCCGCCCCGTCCACGGCAGACAATTTGAAATCTTCGGCGGACAGACGAGCTGTTTTATTTTAAAAACCGAACGCCACGCCGTCATTATCGATTGCGGTACCGGATTGTTCGATGCGGAGGAACTGCTGCGTGACTGTGACGTCATTGACGTCATTTTTACCCACGTCCATTATGACCACGTAATGGGGATGCTGGATTTTTCTATCTTCCCGAAAACCGCCCGTGTCAGTTTCTTCGGTACCTTCCGTGAATGGTTGTCCTACGATACGATTAAGGACTTTTATCGTCATCCATTTTGGCCGGTACAGCCGAACATCGGTGCCATCTGCGAAATCTCCAACGACGGGTCACGTTATAACCTTGCGGACGGCTTCGTTTTGTCCGTGTATAAAGCGAATCATCCGGATAACGGCAATATCATTTCGATTGCCGCCGGCGCAAAAAAGCTGTATTTTATGTTTGATATTGAGATTGACCGCAGCTTCGACATTGCTATGCTCAAGGATTGCGATTATTTGATTTTCGACGGCATGTTTACCGACGCGGAGTATGCAGGCCACGTGGGCTGGGGCCATTCCACTGTGGAGGAGGGCTGCCGCCTGGCTTCCGTTTATAACTGTAAAGAACTGCTGATAACGCATCACAATCCGAAAAATAACGATGATACGCTGCTTGCACTGGAAAAACAGGCGAAAGTCCGCTTCCCCAATACCCGCTTCTGCCGGGCAGGGGATATCTTCGTGATTGAGTAAGGGGGCAATGTCGTGCAACTCAAAAAGCTATTTAGTTTAGTTAAACTCAGCCATCTTGAAACAATCGAGGAAAAGTCCTTTTGGGCTGTCGCTATGATTGTGGCGACCGTCGGCTTGCTCAGTCTGACGACGGCCGGTTCCTATAACTCCGCGCTGCCGACGATTTTTGCCGGCTTTTTCTGCTTGCTGGTTCCGGTTCTTTTGATGTACCTTGTGTACAAATATAAAAACTATCACGTGGCGTATCCGCTTCTTTGTATCTCGACCGGTGCCATAGCGATACCGGTAGCCTTTATTTTTTGCGGCGGTTTTTTGTCTTGTATGCCATTGTATTGCGTGGTAACGACGGGCTTGACCGCCCTTTGCTATTCAACGAAATGGCGTTTTTCCGCCTGTGTCTCTTGCTTGGCTGCCAACACGGTTGCTTTTTATTACGTCTACAAAAACGGCTCGCCGTTTCCCCTCAAGGGAACCGAACCGCTGTTTTCCAATAAGGCCGCCGTGCACCCCGTCTATAACGATACCATTTTGGGGTATTTTTTTGCCTCATTGGCTTTGTATATAGCAATCCAATTTGTCGTAAATGATATTCGTCGTTATAAACTGAATCAGGATGCGCTCCAGCGTTTCTTCGATAAGGAAAAGCGTAAGGAAATATTGCGCCAGGTCATCGATGAAAAAGCGGCGATTGGTTCCGAGCACAAAAAGGCAGTTATCGTATTTGCGGATATTTCCAATTTCACCACGATTACGGAGAATATGCCCGATGAAAAAATTGCCGGCTTTTTGAACGAATTCTTTACCGAGGCGAGCAATGCCATTCACAGCACCGGCGGTATCATCGATAAATTTATCGGCGACTGCGTCATGGCCTATTGGCTTGACGACGGCAGCGGCAACTGTGTCCTGGGCGCAGTGCAGGCGATGCTGAAACTGCGTTTTGATCTTCTCAAAAAATCCGAAATCATTTATGATACATATGCGACGGAACTGAACTTTTCCGCCGGTATTGCCTACGGCAACGTCATTTTCGGCGATATCGGTTCGGATACCATGCACGACTTTACCGTTATCGGCGATGCTGTGAACACGGCCAGCCGTTTGGAATCGTTTGCCATCGGCGGGGAAATGCTGATTTCCGATGCCGCTGCCAAAATGGTCAAGGGTATGGTTATTCTGGATAACGTTGAAACCGAACACTTCTTCAAGGGGAAAAATAAACCGGTTGACCTTTACCGCATCGTCGGGTTCGCAGCGTCGAAAACGAACGTCGAGATTCCGGAGCACGACGTTGCCGGTTATACCGTTCACGTTTGCGGCTGCCGCGGCTCTTTCCCGGTGTCCGGTCTTCGTTTCACGGAATACGGCGGTGAAACCAGTTCCTACGTTGTCAGACGTAATGATTATGCAGTGATTGTTGACTGCGGCACGGGACTCAAAAATGCCGTGAATATCCTGGAAGGCTGTAAAAAGATCGACATTTTATTGACGCACGTGCATTACGACCACATTTTGGGCCTCTTGATGTCCAAATTCCCGTTGGATGCCAAAATTCGTATTTTCGGGCATTTCAGTGTTTGGAACCGTGATGAAAACATTTTGGATACGTTCATGCAGCATCCGTATTGGCCGGTGGAAATCGTGAATTCCGAAACCCATAACGTTGATCTTGCACAGGATTTGACGTTGGAAGACGGCGTTACGGCCGCTTTCTATTCGTCCGACCACCCGGATAACGGCTGCGTGATCAAACTCACGTGCGGAACCAAGAAAGTGGTGTTCCTGTTTGACTGTGAAAATGCCGCGCAATTACCGGATGATATTTCCCGCGGTGCCGAACTCCTTTTCTTCGACGGTATGTTTGATGACAACGATACGGTCGATCATACGGGATGGGGCCATGGCACGTGGCAGGACGGCGTTCGTTTTGCCGTTGAAAAAGAAATCAAAAAATTGGTTGTCACACACCATAATCCCGAGCTCGGCGACCACTCGCTGATGCAGCGGGAAATACAGGCACGGAACCAATGTGCCAACGTTTCCTTCGCTAAGTCCGGCGACACTTTTGTAGTTTAAGAAAGAGACGACAGCGTATGCGTTATAACCTCGGTTTAGTCGATAAATATCCCATCGAGGCAGCGGGCACCGGCATTGAAAATACGCCGATGTATCGGGTGTTTTTCAAACGCCCCGTTGATCCGGTCCGCTTGGAAGAAGCCGCACGCAAGGCCATCGTTGCCTTTCCGTTGTTCGGTACGCAGGTGGAGTTTGACCGCGAGTATTATCTTCGTACCAATAACAGGCCCTTGGTGATTGAAAAATATACCGAGGAAAACCGTCCCAAGGTATTCGGTAAGTCCACGAACGGGTATCCCTGGCGTATTATATACGACAATTGCACGATGTGCTTTGAATGGCTGCACGGGGTCACGGACGGTGTGGGAGCCTATAACTTTTTAAGGCAGGTTCTCTTGTGTTATTTCGGCGCCGAGCCGAAAACCAATTCGCTCAATTATTTGGTGGCGCCCGGACTCGAACCCTTCGTTGACAAAAAAGAGAAGGGCGACGGGTATTCCATGGATCCCGGCGGCTTTCCGGTGCGCGCGTTTCCCATCCGCTATAAAGATTACCGGACCGACGTGCATCTTTTGCGCGGCGACACGGCGGAAATTGTGGACCTGGCCCGCAAATGTAAATCGTCGGTGGCGCCTGTTTTGGTCGTGTTGTTTTCACAGGCATTGCGGATGCATTTACCCCAAAAACTCAAAAATCGCAACGTTTCCTGTAATATCGTGTTCGATTTGCGGCGCAGTCTGAATTATCAAACGATGCACAACTGCGTGGATTTGAAGCGTGTTACCTACGTCGACGAATACGATAAAATGAGTTTTGCCGACGTAGCCTGCCGCTATAAGGAGATTTTGGATAACGCCAGACGCACGCCCAATATGATACGGTCGTTAACCAACCGTATTGCGTTGTTTAAATGTTATCATCTTTTTCCCAGCCGCAAATGGATTAAATTTTGCGTGCGCATCATTGGGCGCGTTTTCAAAAATACCGACTGTAATATCGGTTTGACCTATCCCGGCAAAATTGATTTGCCGCCCGAGGTGATGTCGCAGTTGGATAACTTGGATTTCCGCTTGTGGCACGATTTCGGTCAGTGCGTGTTGGCGGCGGTGGATTTTAATGGCCGCTTCAATCTCAACGTTGCCGAAAACTTCGCCGAAAAAGGCGTGGTGGAGGATTTTATCAAATTGAGTGCCAAACTCGGTCTTCATTGGGAGGACCTCGGCACAACGGTATTCCAACAATCCCATTTTGAAGAAGATTCCTAAATATACGAAAAACGGCAGGTATTAACGTGGAAAAGATTATTTTTTACGGCACGCGCGGTTCCGCTTCCTTGACAGCCGGTAAATTTATTGAGTTCGGCGGTGCCACAACCTGTGTGCTGCTCAACCTCGGCCCGACGCATATCATGGTCGATTGCGGCAGCGGTATCAGCAACGCACTCGAAGACCTGCAGGGCATTGACGAACTGCATTTGTTTATCAGCCATAACCACCTGGATCACATCTGCGGTATCCCCACGCTGCTGGGCGCGATGGAGAATAAAAAAATCCATATTTGGGGTAAAACGTTCGGCGGCATCGGTGTGCGGGAGGCTATCGGCCGCATGATGAATCAGTCGTATTGGCCCGTGTGCGTGAACGTTTATCAAAACGTGACGTTCCATGAAATTACGGGCGACGTAACGGTCGGCGACGTGACGGTGAAAAATACCGATTCCAATCATCCGGGCGGCTGTTCGCTGTTCCGCTTTGAATGCGCATCCGACGTCGTAGTTACGGCGTTTGATTTTTGCCATCTTGACCGGTTTGAGGAAACACTCTGCGATTTCGCCAAGGGATGCACTACCTTAATCTACGACGGCAATATGACCGAGGATGAATTGATTGCAAAACCGGATTGGGGGCATTCCACGCCGGAGGCCGGTGCCCGTATCGGGACGAAAATCGGTGCCAAAAAGGTGTATATTACGCATTTCGGCGCCTATGACGATAATACGCTGACAGAGTGGGAGCGCCGCATTCGTACGCAATACCCGAACGTGACCTTTGCCCGCAGCGGACAGCGCAAAGACGACCTTTTGAAACTGGTCGATATCGGCAATAAATTAAACGTGGAGCGGGATTTAAGCGCCCTCGTTTTGGACATAGTGCAGGCAGGGATGGATATCACGTCGGCCGACGGCGGTACGCTCTACCTTTTACAGGACGGCAAACTCGAATTCAACGTCCTGGTAAACCGTTCGAAAAAGACGTGTCTTGTCAAGCGCAATACACCGCTCGGCATTCCTGCGGTTGATATCAACGCAAAAAATATCTGTGCCGCTGCTGCGCGGGAAAAGAAGGTCATCAACGTGCCCGATTGCCGCGCAAACGCAGAATACGATTTTTCCGGTGTATTGAAATACGACCAAATGAACGAATACACGACAAAATCGGTGCTGGTGATTCCGTTCACCGACGAATATGACGACGTCGTCGGTGTCCTGCAGCTGATCAACTCGACCGACGTCTCGGGGGAGATTGTGCCGTTCCGGCAGCAGGATGAAAAAATCCTGATGGCACTGGCCAATCAGGCCGGTATGGCCATAAATAATGCGCTTTATTCCGCACAAATTACGGAATTGCTGTATGGCTTTGTCAAGGTCATGTCCGTCGGCATCGACGAACGTACCCCGTATAACGCCAACCATACGCGCAATATGGTACACTTTGCCGACCGTTTCTTCGATTACGAGGAAAAAGTGCGCGGACCGTACGCTGTCAACGACGTTAAGCGCCGTGAAATATTGATGGGCATTTGGCTCCACGACGTCGGCAAAATCTTGATTCCGCTTGAGATTATGAATAAAGACTCTCGTTTGGGAGAAATGATCGGACAGGTTGAAAATCGCTTTGCACGCAGAGCTCTGTTGTTGAAATTGCAACGCGCCGAAGGAAAAATGAGCGATGACGAATACGAAACGGCTGAGGCCGAACGGGTTGCAGAATGGGAGTTCATTCAAAAACTCAACCGCGCCGGTTTCCTGGCCGACGATCTGAAGGCGCAACTGGATGCGCTCGCTGCGAAAACCTACGTTGAAGAGGACGGCGCGGTTTGTCCCGTTCTCACGTCCGAGGAGTATCACGAACTCTCCATCGTAAAAGGAACGTTGACATCCGAGGAACGCTCCGTGATGGAAGGCCACGTGACCATGACGCAAAAGTTCCTGTCGCAGTTAAAATTCCCCAAGTATTACGACAGCATCCCGACCTACGCCGGCAATCATCACGAGTTCCTCAACGGGACAGGGTACCCCCAACGGTTGGGGGAACAGGACCTGCCGTGGCCCTGCCGCCTCATTACCGTTTGCGATATTTTCGAGGCGCTGATTGCCAAGGACAGACCCTATAAAAAGCCGTTCCCCATCGATAAGGCCTTTGACATTTTAAATGAAATGGCGGGGCAGGGCAAACTGGACCGTGACGTCATTGCCGAATTTGCCCAATCGAACGCCTGGGCAGAACCGGAAACGACGTAAACAATCGGTGTATAAAGATAACCCGTGCGGGGGCATTTTGAGATGCATCCGCACGGGTTATTTGTACGTTGTATTATTGAGCCGTCGGGTCGTCTTCTACAATCACGTGCACGGTAACGCCGGCTTTGGCCGATGAAACGTCGCCGTTTGCGGCACCGGCATAGATGGTCAGGGTCGTTTCTCCTTTTTTGAGCCCCGTGAACGTGAGCGAGCCTTTATTGCCCACCCATTGTGCCCACTCGCAGGTCGCAATTTCCGGGTCGTCGAATACGAGGAGCAGTTCGTCCGGGTACGTGTTCGTAATCTGAATCACGGTTTTGAAATCCTTGTCGGCACGCATCGTGGCCTTTTCGGAGTTGGAGAACAGCACGTATTCTTCCGGCTCATCCTGCGGTATCGGGTCCGTTTTCGGCGTGTCTTCCTCGGGCTTTTTGTCGTCATTCGGCGTGCCGCACGCACAAAGCAGGGCAAGACACAACGTGATGCATAAGAGTAAAATGAGTATCTTTTTCATGGCTTTTCTTCTTTCTTTTGGTTTTTCATAGGATATTATAGCACGT
The DNA here is from genome assembly GCA_002315325.1 of Clostridiales bacterium UBA1770. Classification (GTDB taxonomy): domain Bacteria; phylum Bacillota; class Clostridia; order Oscillospirales; family CAG-272; genus UBA1770. Next base: position 29,320 of record DCGU01000091.1, on the reverse strand, counting down.
CACGTTAAAATGTCAATCCGGTTGCAACGCGGCCGGTGTATGCAGAAATGAATAAAATACTCTTGCTTATATGGTAACTTTGTTATATAATGGAATTGGAAACAATACCCGAAAATCGGTATCAATACGAAAGGAGAAAAACCTATGGTGACGATTAATGAAAACGGCTGGACGTCCATCCAAGATGCCGACAGCGAAAAGCACGTTGTGCAGCTGAGCTGCTATGCGGAAAACGGTATGATTATTGAAATCCGCAAATGTCATAACGACGGTGAAGAAATCAAAATTACCGGTGCAATCAATGACAAATATACGCTGCCGATGACGATTGCCGATTTTAAAAAAGTATTCAAAAAAATCGATTGGTAAGGGCGTCGAACAACGCGGCGTATAGACTTTTATTCGTCTGCGTCTTTGCAATGGTGTTTCGATGTTCTTGTGCAGGAAGGATTTATTGCCGCAATGGTTGCGGCTGTTTGACCAATGAAAACAGCCGCATCGGTTGCGGTTTCCTTTTTAGATTCCGAAAATACGTGAAAAACAAACGATACAGCCCGCAGAATCGGGGACTCGCATTTCTCTGTTTCCGTGCGGCGGAAAGATGGTAATAATGACACAGGCAAAAAAGAAAATCGTTATCCCGGTGGTAATTGTTTTGGTGCTGGCAGCCCTTGTCGGCGTGGTTATTTTGACCCGCCCGAAGGATAACGGCAACAAAATAGAAACGCTTGACGACTTGGAAGGCAAGAAAATTGCCGTGTTGACCGGCGCTGTTTTTGACAAAATAGCCGAAGAATATATCAAGAACCCGCAGCTGTATTACTCGGAAAGTGAAGCGGACAGTGCCACCTTGCTCGGGAACGGAAAAGTGGACGCGTGGATCGGGGACGAGCCGATACTCCGCTGTACGTTTTCCAAATATCCGCATTTCAGAAGTATCACACAGCTGACAAACGATTCGTATGCGTATATTTTTAACAAATCGTCGGATAAAGCCGCCAAGATTTGCGCGCAAATGAATGAATTCCTGGCACAAATCAAAGAGGACGGAACCTTAGCGGAAATTGACGCCAAATGGTTTGCCGAGGAAAACGATGCGCAAAAGGTAGATTATCCCACAAAGGAAGAAGCCGTAAACGGCACGCTTTATTTCGGCACGGCGACCGTAACCGGTGCGCCCTTTTCCTACGTGAAAAACGGTGAATACGTCGGCTATGATATCGATATTGCGGCACGTTTTTGTCGGGCATACGGGTATGGTCTTGTCGTACAGGACTATGATTTCCCCGGGCTGTTGGCAGCCATACAAAGCGGCAAGGACGGCATTGACTTTGGCGGTGCCTGTATTACCGTGACCGAGGAGCGTGCGCAAAAGATTTTGTTCTCCGACGCGAACTACGTCGGCGGTATCGTTGTATTGGTCAACGATGCCGTCGCATCGGCGCAAAGAAAAACCATCGGCGATTTCTTCCGTGAGCAAATTGCTAATTTTAAAGCCACGTTTATCACCGAAAACCGTTGGCAATTGTTTGCCAAGGGTGTGGGCAACACGATGTTAATCACGGTATTGTCCATCGTGTTCGGTACGTTGCTTGGCTTTGGTCTGTTTTGGCTTTCCCACGAAACGGGGAAGGGTGTCAACGCGGTCATTTCGTTTTTCTCTAAATTGGTGGAAGGCATGCCCGTTGTCGTGTTGCTGATGGTGATGTATTACGTCGTATTCGGCAATTCAACGCTTTCCAACGTTGCCGTCTGCGTCGTCAGCTTTTCCGTTGTATTCGGCTCTGCCGTGTTGAACGTTCTGTCAAGGAGCGCCGATACGGTCAGTTACGCGCAAACCGAGGCGTCTTTGGCGCTCGGCTTTACGAGATTCCAAACTTTCTTTAAGGTGATTTTACCCCAGGCGCTGCGCCAATTCCTGCCGGCGTACCGTTCCGAAATCGTTACCTTGATGAAAGCAACCGCCGTTGTCGGTTACCTTGCCGTACAGGACTTGACCAAGATGAGTGACGTTGTGCGCAGCCGCACGTTCGAGGCATTCTTCCCGTTGCTCGCGACGGCAATCATCTATTTTGTGTTGGAATATATACTGATAGCCATTGTAAAAGCCATCCAAATTAAGACAAATCCCAAACGCCGCACCAAAGAACAGATTTTGAAGGGGATTGACGTAAAATGAAAATTGAAGTAAAGCATTTAAAAAAGGCATACAAAGAAGCGACCCCCTTGCTTGACGTGAACGCCGTCATCAACGAGGGCGACGTTATTGCTGTCATCGGCCCGTCCGGCTGCGGTAAATCCACGTTTATCCGCTGCATCAATATGATCGATCCCCCCACGTCCGGACAGATTTTTGTGGACGGCGTCGAGATTACCGACGGGAAATGCGACCTCTCCAAAATCCGGCAAAAAATCGGTATGGTCTTCCAGTCCTACAATTTGTTCGAGCATTTGACGATTTTGGAGAACGTTATGCTCGCCCTGACCGATATCAAGCATCTCTCCCGTCAGGAAGCCTACGAGATTGCCGTTTCTGCATTGGCCAAAGTCGGTCTGTCGGAAAAACTGTTCAGTTATCCGGACGAATTGTCCGGCGGCCAAAAGCAGCGTGCCTCTATCGCCAGAACGCTGGCAGAGGACCCCGAGGTGATTCTGTTGGACGAACCGACCTCAGCCCTTGACCCGACGATGGTTCGCGAAGTGGAAGCCGTCATTAAAAACCTCGCCAAATCCGGCAAGACGATGATGATCGTTACGCACGAGATGCGTTTGGCCAAGGCCATCAGTAATCGTGTCTTCTTCCTTTGTAACGGTGAATTGTACGAGGACGGCACGCCGGACCAGGTTTTCGACCATCCGCAAAGGGAACGGACCAAGGCCTTTATCAATCATCTCAAGGTGTTCCGCTACAAGTTCCGCGTTTCGGATTTCGATTATGCGGAATACATGAACAAATTGAATGAATTTGCCGCCAATAACCTCATCTCCCCCGAAAAGACACAGGAGATTACGGCATTCTATGCCCGCTTCGCCACCGACTTTATCCCGGAATATATGGAAAGCAATCCGCTTTGCAATATCGTCACGGAGTACGGCGAGGATGACGACAGTATCAAGATTTTGTTGTACCTGTCCTGCACCCCTACGGAAAAAGAAAAAATGAACGGGACACTGGGGACTCTCTTCGGCGCGTTCGGCACAAAGGTGCAAACCGAAGAAATTGCCGACGAGGATTACACGCTTAAACTGACCTGCCTGCTGTAAAAAAACGAAAGAATATGATAAAACGGGGCTGTTGCTCATACACCGTTCGGCGTATGGGCGACAGTCCCGTTTTTTGTGTTTTTCAGAATAAATGGTGCTGTTTTCGGTTTTTCGGTAAGAATATTACCAACCGAACTCGTCGTAATGCGGCTCAACAATCTGCTTGTTGTAATCGTTGCCGCCGGGGAAGTTGGCACTCTTCAAAATGCCGGGCGTATAGCCGTCCTTCAGCATCTGCTCTACGCAGACGGACGTCACGCTCCACATAATGAAGTCGGAAGCGATACCGGAAGCGGCGGCATATTTTGCTTCAATCCCCTCCACGTCCAGCATGGCCTCTGCAGCGGGGGCACAGTTGTCCAGCGTATAGGTTGCGATTTCGTAGAGCTTTTTGCCGGATTCGTGCACCGGGTCAACGGCAACGGCATACTCCATGCTGGTGAAGGCAACAACCTTGACGCCCTTTTGTACGGCATCATAAGCGAGGTTGACCACGCTGAGCGTACGGCCGGAAACCGAGGAAACGACCAGAACGTCGCCTGCCTTCAGTTCGGTGTTCTCTTCGTACTTTTTGTAGAAGATGGGACCGCCGCCGCGATAGATGGAGTCCATTTCAATCGAGTGGCAAATGCCGCTCAAATAGACTTTGTGCCCGCCTTCCACGGCTTCGGCAATCATTTTGCCGACGTTTTCAATGGCTTCACGCTGGGTTTTACGCGCCTTCATCAAAAGATCGAAGACGGCAAGCTGGTATCTGTCAATTAATTCCATTTGTATATCCTCCGAAAATAGATTTCTTAATTTTAATCAGTCCATATAGAAAATATTGTCTTTGTGTGCGGCAATGACTTTTTTGTTATACGCATCTCCGCCGTCAATGTTGCCGCTCATAAAGACCGGCGGTTCCAGTCCGCGTTCCAAAAGGATCTCGCTGGCACGGGCCACGGCGGCGTTCAGCAAAGCGGCACCGACCACGGTGGAAGAGGAAGCGATTTTCTGCGGGAAACCGGGCAGGGCAACCGAGGCGTCACCGCAGTCACCATGGTTATCGATGACAATATCGCCATAGTCGTGCAGCATTTTGCCGGACGGATGGCGCGACGTGACCGACGTTGCCGTGTTCAGGTTGGTCAGTACCACCACGGTCATGCCGTGCTCTTTGGCGGCCGCAGCCATGTCAATCGGGACGGCGTTACGGCCGGATACTGAGTGAATGATTAAAACGTCACCGGGACGAATCGGCATTTTCTCCAGTATCTCTTTGCCGTAGCCGACTTTTCGCTCTTCCAAACTGGAGTTGGTAATCGGTCGGCTGTCCAGCATCATGTCCTTGGCGGCAATCGGATTGACCGTGACCATACCGCCGGTGCGGTAGAACAGTTCACTCGTCACCAGTCCCGCGTGGTTACACCCGAAGGCAAAAATCGAGTGTCCCTGTTCGTTGGCGTCTGCCAGCAAAACGGCTGTTTTTTCTAAGTTTTCCCGTTCTTTTTCAAACGATTCTGCTAAAATTTCAGTAATGCGTGTGTAGAAGGTATCAATAACGCTCATTCGTGGGCACCTCGTTTTTATTGGGCAACCTTGTACCGGTATGCCGCAAAATTTTCTTCAATTTTCGCACGGACTGTCGGGTCGTTCGGGTGCGTTTCTTTGGCGCAAAGATAAACGCTGCCGATAATCGGCTCGTACGCGGTATATTGAACAAGAGCATCTGGATGCACGCGGCAAATCTCTTCCCGCATGGCGTCCAGCATACCGGAATAGCCTTTCCACGCACCGCCGGAAGCCACGACAGGCCCGCGGAAGGTCCCGCCGTTTTGTGCGATGACGGTGTTGACCTGCAGTGCCAAATCCCTGCCGGCTTCCCGATAAATCCTTTGCGCAACGGCATCACCGTTGCGTGCGCAGAACGACGTCAATTTGGCCACGTTGGCAATGCGTTTGCGGCTGTCCTTATCCCCTTGGATGATGTTAATGGAATCCCATAAATCTTTCATGTCCCATTCTTTCATGAGCAGGGGATACAGCTCCGTAAAAGGACCGCGGCCGTCCTTGGCATAGATGCAGGCGATAATGGATTTTAACCCGATTTGATAGCCGCTGCCCTCGTCGCCCAAAAGGCTGCCCCATCCGCCGACGATGCGCTGCACCGTTTTGCGGGTAATGGGATCAATTTGAATGAAGAAGGCATCCGACCCGGTGCCGGCTTGTGCGACAATACCTTCATCGACACAGCTTGCTGCCAATGCGACTTCACCTTCACCGTGTCCGCACGTCTGTTTGACGATGGCCCTGCGGCCAAGTGCCGCAGATAAAATGTCGGCGCCGCCGACCATGCTGCAATGGAAACGCTCAATCTCGGTTATGGGTCTGCCGAGGTTTTGTTCGGCTTCTGCAAAAAGTGCGGCGACGGTCTCTTCAATTTCCGCTTCTATGACTTCGGCGTTTTTAAAAGTCGTGTTTGTACCGCCGGTTGTCCCCAGCGCAACGATTTGAAGGTCGTGGGTATACAGGATAAGCTGCAGTTTGGTCCCGCCGGCGTCTGCCGCCAAATAGACGGGCGTGTTTTGTGTAGATTGATCCGATGCGTTTGACATGGGTAAATCCTCCAAAGCGGCCGATTGGCTATGTAAAAACCATCGGTGATCAGTTTATTATGCCTTTTGATTGTACCACACTTCTATCGGTCTGACAACTGTTTTTTGCAGACTGTCGGGGTGTTTTTTTGCAGAAAGGGGCAGTGTGGGAAAGAGCGATGCGGGGCATTTTATCGGCATGAGCGAATGAACGAGTTGCCTTCCAACCGGCGGTTGGAAAAAAATAAAGGTTTTCAACTATTTTGGTATTGTCTTTGTGCATTTTACTGTATATAATAAAGACAAAGCAGATTCAATCGCTGTCAAATAACGAGGTAGTAATAAATGACTTCTATCAAAATAAACGAACAAATTGCATTTTACAGAAAACAACGCGGATTGACACAGGACGATTTGGCCAAGGAACTCGGTGTTTCCAACCAGGCTGTTTCCAAGTGGGAATCTGCACAATGTTATCCGGACATTCAACTGTTGCCGGCCATTGCAAAATGTTTTAATATTTCCGTGGACGTGCTGTTGGGGTACAAAAATACCGCTGCAGACGACGTTCCCCGGGAGGAACAGTTTATGAAGCCGGAAATCATTGCGGAAGGCGCTGTCGCGCGTATGAAGGACGGTTTGTTTCTCTATTCCGGGTGGCCGTCCGTCTGCTGTGATGAAGAAGGCACGTTGTATGCCGTTGCCTCCTCGTTCCGCACCCGCCACATTTGCCCGTTCGGTAAATCAGCGATGTATATCAGCCGCAATAACGGTAAAACCTGGACCCCGCCGATTGTCATTAACGATACGTTTTTGGATGACCGCGACGTCGGTATCCTGTATACGGGAAACGGACATATGGTGATTACGTGGTTTGCCCACCCTACCGAGAATTATTTGGGACGCTATTACGATGCCATATTGGACGGAGCCGGCGCTTTGTACCGTGCACCGATCAGCGGCATGTTGGAAATGTATAAAAATCTACCGAAAGACGTTACGGCGGGCGGCAATTTCATTCGCGTGTCCGAGGATTACGGTGTGACCTGGTCGGACACCGTGCAAATCCCGATTTCTTCGCCGCACGGTCCCACACAGTTGCGCGACGGCAGCTTGCTGTTCTTCGGAAAAGAACAGTTTGTTAAGTCAAAATCGGAAGAAGACGAAGAGGTATGCGCTTACGTCAGTTATGACGGCGGCTATTCCTGGAAAAAGAAGGGCGTATCGAAAAAACCGGATGACCTGAACAATATTTGTTTCAGTGAGCCGAATGCGCTGGAATTGCCGGATGGTACCATTTTGGGCATGATTCGTGCCGACGGTGTCCCCGGCAAACCAATGACCATGTATATGACTAAATCTACCGACGGCGGTGAAACCTGGACGCCGTGGGAATGTACCGATATCAACGGGGCACCGCCGCACCTGATGCGTCACTCTTCCGGTGCCATCGTATGTTCGTTCGGGCGTAGGGAACAACCGTTCGGGGAGCAGGTTGTCATCAGTTATGATAACGGCGCCACCTGGTCGCAACCCTATATGCTGCACGACCAATGTGCCAGTTCCGACCTGGGGTATACTTGTTCCACGGAATTAAAGGACGGCAGTATTCTTTCCGTTTATTATCAGCGTGCATTTGACGAGCAAAAGCATGCGTTTGATGCCAAGACATCCATTTTGTACACCCGTTGGTGTTTACCCAAGCAAGAATAACCTAAACGCTTCGGTGTCATCTCGAAATAAGTAAGAATCACACAAAAAACTGTAATCAAAAACGTGAAATACGATTCCTTTTCATTGTCTTTGGTTGCAGTTTTTTTAAAAAATAAGATAAAAACGCTGCCGATGGGCGGCGGGGAGAATCAAATGAACAAACCTTTGAAGCATTTATACGTTGTTGCCCGCAACCATATGGACCCGACCTGGCTGCGTGCCTTTGTCGACCATATCGATGATAAAGAGCTGGGGGGCATCGTTCGCCCCTATTCCGAATTGGAAGAACAGCAGATTTTGGAATATATGAACTTTGCCGAACTGTACGGTGTAAAATATCATATCGAACAGGCCGCCGTGGTTAAACTGTTCTTGGCCAAGAACCCCGACCAAAAGGAGCGCTTTACCGCATTGGTGCAAAAGGGTTTGATAGAATTGGCAGGCGGCGGTGAGTGCGTTATCGACCGCAATATGACCTGCGGTGAGTCCTGGGTACGCAACCATCTGTACAGCATCGACTATTATAAAAAGACGTTCGGCCGTGCTCCGCGTTATGCCATTACTCCCGATATTTTCGGCCTGCCGGCACAGCTGCCGCAGTTCTTCCGTTCCATCGGATACGACGCCGATATCGTCTTCGACCGCGTGATGCTCCAAAACAAACCGTTCTGGCGCGGATTGGACGGTACCAAGATTGTACTGGATAACCAATATTTGGGTATGGAATACCCCCGTACCGCCGACTGCGTTAAACTTTTGCCCTGTAATGCCTGCCATGGGGAAGGGTGCCCCGTTTGCAACGGCACCGGCATTGACCCCAGCTACGATACTACCCGCCCGGATAAGATTCTGGAGCGTATGTCATACTACGGCAACCAGTCCGCCGACGAGTTTTTGACGAAACTGGAAGAAGAAAACCAAGAAATTTACTATACGCAAATCACCTGTGAGGAGACGCGTATCGGCAATTATCTGTACAAACAGTTACTGGAAGCAGCGCCCCGTCACGGCTTCGCCATTCACTTTGTGACCTACGAGGAAAACCACGAGCGCTGGTGTGCGGGACGTGTGGATGCATTGCGCCGCGGCGATACCCCCGAGGAATTGGTGGACGAACGTGTGGAGGGCAACCCCATGTTCACCGCTTGTTATTCGTCCCTCGGTGAAATCAAAAAAGCCAATGCCGAATTGGAAAGGGCTTTGTACGCCGCCGAAACGCTGGCAACCTTGGCCCTGGCAAAGGGCGGCTGGAATCCCGACACGGCGCCGCGCCGTGACTATCCTGCCGAAAAGCTGGCATCCCTGTGGAACAAAATGGCGTATATTCAATTCCACGACAATCTCCCCGGCACCATTGTGGACGGCGCGTACGTCGAACTGCAGCGCGTCATTCGTCAGGTGCGCAGCGGGGCGGCACAGATTTATCGCGATGCCGCACGGGAATACGTCAAGGCCTGCCGTATCGACGTACCTGCCGGATACGAGGCCGTTGTCGTCTTCAATACCGATAACAAGGTCAATCACTTCCCGCAGCTCGTCCTGCAGGGCCCTGCCGATATGAAGGGCGTCGTCGTAACGGATATGGGCGGGAATCGTCTGCCTGCTTTTGATTTGACCGTCACTCCCGAACGTGTCGGTATCGGTGCGACGTTGGCCGTGCGTGCCGATATCCCTGCCTTCGGTCATCGCGTATTGTTCTGGAAGGCTTTGACGGAAGCAGACGAAAAAACGGATGTTTCGCCGAGAACCGCTATTGAAAATGAATTTTACCGCATCACCGTTGCGGGTAACGAAATTGCCGGCGTATGGGATAAAGACAGCGGCAAACAACTCTTGGGTGAGCATGCGTTGTGCTTAACCATAGGGACCGATGATTCGTGCAGCGCCTATGGACATGCCGCCGAAACGGATTATCACAAATTGCCGTTTGACGAACTTTCTTTTGAAACGACGGCTGTGTATCAGCGGATCATTGCCAAAGGGCATGAAACCAATCCCGAAAAACGTGTAAATCGTTTGGAATACACCGTGACTTTGACCCTGCGTGCAGGTGAAAAACTGGTGCGCATTGGGACGGATATTGACTGGGATGGTTCTGCCAACCGTATTTACCTGTCGCTGCCTGCCGCCTTTGCCACCGATAAAAAGATTTACGGGGAAGTGCCCTTCGGTATGCTGGCACGTGACGAAGCAGGGGAGGACCTGCGCCCCACGCTTTCCTGGGCCGGTGTACACGGTGATGACGTCAACGTGGCCGTCATCAAGAGCGGTCTGCCCGCCACGCGTTTGCAAAACGATAATTTGGAAGTAATTGTTTTCCGTTCCGCCGCCATTGGGGAATCTCGTTATATGGCCAGAGTCGATTGCGGCAGACACAGAAGCGAACTGGCATTCTGCAGTTGGACCGGCAGCATCCATGACGAAAACGTTGCTGCCGCGGCCGCATCTTTCCTGTTGCCCGTCCATACGGAGCCCTATTTTGCCGATTGGGTACCGCAGGGAGCCGAGGCATTGCCCGAAACCGGCAGCACCGATACGTTTGCCTGGATTAAAGATTTGCCGGCCAACGTTTGTGTATCTGCTCTCAAACCGGCACAGGACGGTAACGGTTATATCGTTCGTGTTTGGGAATCGATGGGCAAACCCGCGACGCTGAACCTGCCGGACGGTCTGTGGCTGCAGCACTGCAACAGCCTGGAAGAAACCGACGGCATCGTTTCGGAACGGGTGTACAACTTCCGCCCGTTTGAAATCGCAACGTTCCGTTTCCAATAATTACCGAATTTTTATTTGTTTTTTAACGGAGGATTCGGCAAAAAAGATGAAGAAAAATGCATATGAGTTTTTTACCCCATCCGAAATTAAACCCGGCGGCTGGTTGAAACAGCAGCTGCAGATACAGGCACAGGGGCTGTCCGGCAACTTGGATAAGGTTTGGCCCGATATTCGCGACAGTGCCTGGATCGGCGGTAACCGCGAGGGTTGGGAACGCGTACCGTACTGGTTGGACGGTTTTATTCCGCTGGCATGGCTGTTGGACGATGCCGATTTGAAAGCGAGAGCCGCCAAGTATATGGACGCCATCATGGACGCCCAAAACGAGGACGGTTGGATTTGTCCCTGCAAACCGGAGCAGCGCGACACCTACGATACCTGGGCTGCGTTATTGATGTCCAAGGTATTGATGGTCTACGCCGTCTCTGCCGGCAGCGAACGTGCCGAAAAGGCACTGTATCGTATGATGAAACAATTCTTTACGTTTTTGGATTGCCATACGCTGCGTGATTGGGGTGCCACCCGCTGGTTTGAAGGGGTTGTGCCGGCACTTTGGCTGTATGACAGACGTCATGAAGAGTGGATACTTGATTACTGTAATAAACTTTGTTACGGCGGCACCGATTGGAAAAAAATCATGAAATCCGGCATTTGGGAAAACCAAAAGACCGGATGGAACTATTATTCGCACGTGGTCAATCTGGGTATGATGCTCAAAAGCGATGCCTTAATGAGCCGTATCAACGGCGGCGACCCCAACGTATTTGCAAGGTCTGCATTGAATCATTTGTTAAAAAATCACGGCATGGCCGTGCATCATTTCTCGGGCGACGAATGCCTCCACGGGTCCAGTCCCCTGGCGGGTTCCGAGTTGTGCGGCGTTGTCGAGGCCATGTATTCCTACGAGACGCTTTTCTCCGTTTCCGGCAATCCCGAATGGCTCGACTGTTTGGATAATTTAGCGTTCAATGCGCTTCCCGCAACAGTCAGCCCGGATATGTGGACACACCAATACGACCAAATGTCCAACCAGGTTTGCTGTACGCGGATTACGGGGCAGAGCATATTCCGTACCAACGGCACGTATTCCCACGTCTTTGGATTGGAGCCCAATTACGGCTGCTGCACGGCAAACTTTAACCAGGGATTCCCCAAATATGCGTGGAGCACCTTCTTGAAAGCACCGGACGGTATCGTCTGCGGGGCATTGGCGCCGGCCGCAGTCTCGACGGAGATTTGTCAAACGCCCGTCACGGTTGAACTGCAAACCAATTATCCGTTCGGCCAATCTCTGACGTATACCGTAACAACCGAGAAACCGATTGAATTTGCGCTGTATCTCCGTATCCCCGGCACAGCCGCATCGGCAACCGTGGACGGAAAGAGCGTATTACCCGGCACGTTGGTGCCGCTGCGTAAAACCTGGACGGGCAAAACCGAGATTCGTATCGAACTCACGTTTGAAACCCGCATGGAAGCGCGCAAACATGGTCTATATACCGTTTGGCGCGGTCCCTTGTTGTACGCACTGCCGATTGGAGAAAAGAAGACGCCCGTGGAATACGTTTCGGGCGGCGTGGAGCGCAAGTTTCCGTATTGCGATTACAATATTGAACCGACTTCTGCTTGGAATTACGGCTTTGCCGGTGATGCGGCACAAATGGTCCCCGGCAGTCAACCGATTGACAAACAGTTCGTTTTCACGCCGGATCATCCGCCGGTGTGGTTGGACGTGCCCATGTGTCCCATTTCGTGGGATTATCACGACGGATACTGTGCCGCACTGCCCAAGAGCAATCGGCCCATCGGCCCCGTACATACAATGCGCCTGATTCCGTACGGCTGTACCAACCTGCGCATTACCGAAACGTTTAAGGCCAAAATAAAATAAAAAAAGTAGGTAAAAAGATGGAAATTATACGTGATTTCGCACCGTCAAAAGATAATCCCCGCAACAGTGAAGGCTGTTTCTTCCGTCGAAAAGACGGCACGTTTTTGTTCTTTTACAGCAAATTTGCCGGCGGTTGTGAAGACTATTCCGCGTCTGTCATCGCCGGTTGCGAAATCAGTCGCGACGGACGAAAACTGATTGGGGAAGAGCGCGTGATTGCCACCACCGAACAGTTCGGTGCGCAAAATATCATGTGCCCCAGTTTGTTTGCGCTAAAGGACGGCCGTTTGGGATTGATTTTTATGGTCCGATTCGGCCATGCTCATTTGGTTCCCTATATGATGTACTCCGATGACGAGGGGCAAACTTTTTACGGCGGGCACTTTTGCGTCAACGAAAAACGATATATGGTCTTGGAAAACGATCGTGTTACACCGTTGCCGGACGGCAGAATCCTGCTCTTGATGTCGGAACACATGCCCTATCCGGAGGACCAAAACGTCGGTGTGTATTATATTGCTTCCGTCGTGGCATTCATTTCGGACGATAACGGGCAAACCTTCCGTGAATATTGGCATTTTGAGCACCCCAATCCCGGTACGTGCGGATTACAGGAACCCGGTTACAGCTTTTTGCCGGATGGGCGCCTGTTTATCTACGTTCGTTCCAACGATGGTGTGCAGTGGACGGGGATTGCACCCGACGCAGATCATTTGCCGGGGTTGAAACCGGACCCCCGCTTCCCATCGCCCCTGTCCCCGCTGTCGGCAAAACTGTTGCCGAACGGCAAGACGCTGGCGATTTGGAATCCCGTCCCCGGTGTGCGCGGCACCCCGGACTTTAAGGGCCCCTTGGGCTGGCACGGCAAACGTACGCCGCTTGTCTGTGCAACGACGAAGGACGGCGAAACGTGGACTGCACAAATGCCGCTGGAAACCGACCCCACGCACGGCTATTGCTATACGGGAATCGGTATCGGTGACGATTTTGTCCTTTTGGCATATTGCGCCGGCAACGTAGATGACGGCGGATGCCTGTGCCGTTTGCGTGTGTCCCGATTGACGTTTGACGAATTGGACTGACGTTACGTCCTTGGAAAATATCAGAAAAAGGAGAGCCGCCCATTGGTGGTAAACGACAGGCGGCAGCGACAATATGATTTTTTATGCAAATCCTTTAACTTTACCAGAAATTAAAGAAAAAGTCCGTGGGGTTCTGGCGGACAATAAAACGGCGGAACCGATTACGGTAGAATTGTCCGCAGGGCAATATAACCCGGCCGACTTCCGTTTCTCCAAGGAGGATTGTTCCGATACGGTGCACGTCACCTATCGGGGACAGGCCGGCGCCGTCGTTCACGGCGGTGTTGCCGTGCCCAAAGAAGACTGGGAACGGCCGGATGCCGCAATGGCAGCCCGTTTTCCCAAGGATGCGCTGCCGTATATTTATAAAGTATCACTCTCCCGTTACGGAATCACCAAGGAACAGTGGGACAACGAGACCGCCATCGGCGGCTTCGGCACCGAGGGCAGATACGACGACGCGCATAAAGGGTGCGGCTGTGAACTGTTTACCGGTGCTGCAAATGCCGATGCACCATGGGAAAAACGTATGACAAAGTCGCGCTATCCCAACCGCGGTTCTTATTTGAAATTGGACGCCATTAAGGACGTCGGTGATTGCTATGAATTCCCGCCGCATAACTACCGCCCGGAATGGTACAATCGCCGCAATCAATACGGCGGCTGTTATATCATGGATAAGGATACGGCAGCCCGCACGGCCAATTGGAAAGAAACCGACGGCGTGTGGATGTTCGGCTACTTCTACTGGGACTGGGCCGATTCTTCAACACCATCACTCTAAAACCGGAAGCCCGCGAAATTTATCCCAAATACGTTTCTGTATACGGTGCGCGCGCCGGAGCATTGTATTACTTTTACAACGTGGCCGAAGAACTGGACGAAGAGGGCGAATGGTATCTCGACCGCAAAACGGGTGACGTCTACTTTTGGCCCTGGCAGGGCGCCGATCGTATGGATTTCTCCTGCTGTCAGGAAGCGTTGCTTAAATGTGATGAGACCTGCAATATGACGTTTGAGGATTTATCCTTGCGTTGCGGCACGGTAGCCGCCATTGCGGCGGTCGGCAGCAATATGACGTTTACGCATTTGCACGTCAGTGATATTCGCATGAATGCCGTGTCCATTATCGGTGAGAATAACGTCATTTCGTGCTCCGAGTTGTGTAATCTCGGTGCCGGGGGCATTAGTCTTGGCGGCGGTGAAGTCAACAGTTTGACCCACGGCAATAACGCGGCCGTCAACAACCGCATTCATGATTTCGGTCAGTTGACGCAAACTGCAGCACCCGGTATTTCTTTGGCGGGCGTCGGCAATATCGCCGCGCACAACGAAATCTACGAAGCACCGCATATGGCCATTTTCTACGCCGGCAATGAACATGTAATCGAGTATAACGATATCCACGACACCGTAAAAATGTCGCACGATGCCGGCGCTATCTACGCCGGACGCGATATGGGCGGTTACGGTACGATAATCCGCTATAACGTGTTACAGCGGATCGGCAGCGAAGAGTTCCGTCCGCAGGGTATCTATTGGGACGACGCACAGTGCGGGCAGACCGCCATCGGTAACGTGTTTATCGACGTGGGATGTCGTGCATTCCTGATCGGCGGCGGCCGTGACCACGTGGTGAAAAACAATTTAATTGTGCGGTGCGGTGAAGGAATCCAATACGACGACCGTTTCCGCGAAGGACACTTGTTCGGCGGTTGGTACGGCGACGTGCTTACCGAGATGCAGAAAAAACAAATCAGCGGCAAACCGCGTAACGAAGAACCGTGGATTTCCCGCTATCCTTCGTTTGCCGCCGTCGTGTTGGATGAAAACAGTGACCACGACGACCCGTATTTCTACGTCAACCCGGGCAAATCAACGGTTTGTAACAACGTCATTTTGGAAACGCAAATGCCGCTCAATATTGCCGATGCCGTGTATCGTTTCTCTGACGTGACGGACAATTTTGCCTATGACACAACGGAAACAGCCGGGTTTGACGAAAACGCAAGAAACCTGAAAAAGGACAGCCGTGTGTATGCCGAGCATCCTGCGTTCAACCCCATCCCCGTCGATGAAATCGGCATTCAATAAACGCAAGACTGTAATCCGGAAATAAAACGGACTTCACAATATAGAAAATATAGAAACGGAGGCTGCCTGAATAGAATATTCAGGCCGAATGTGTATGGAAAACTATCCTGTTAAGCAGCTTTTTATTGGAAAGAATCCCATTGAAGCCTTCCAAATCGTGTACGATGGCTCGACCATCGCTCGGGAGGCCGCCGACGATTTGGCAAATCATATTCAAAAAACGTGCGGTGCTCAATTGAGCGTCGGCACCGAGAGCCGCGGTGAATTCGAAATTCAGGTGGGCGCTCTGCCGAACCAGCCCGAACGCGTCAAAGAAATCAAAGCAACCCTTTGCAACGACGGTATTCTGTTTTGGGCAAAGGACGGCGGTAAAGTGCTGGTGCTGGACGGTCAAACAGAACTGGGTATCAGTTATGCCGTCACCAAATTTATGGAGCAGTATTTGGGTTGGCATTTTTACACCGAAAATTTGGAATGCGTTGACTCTGCCGATACCCTGACCGTGCCGGGCGATTTGTCTTATTCGTACAGTCCCACCTTCAAATTCCGCCATACCGACTGGGGTATTCCGAATTCTCAGCGCCGCCGCTGGGGATTGAACCTGGGTGAATCAAGAGCGTACGATATCATCGGCTTTGCCCATACGTTCGGCAGCCTGTCCGGTGAATACGATAATCAACCTTGTTTGACGGATGATGCTGTCTTTGAGACCGTATTGAAAAACGTCAAAAACTGGATTGAAGCGAACCCCGGATGCCGTATCGTATCCGTGACGCAAAATGATAACCAACGGTATTGTACCTGCCCGCGTTGCGCTGCTCAGGCAGAAAAAATCGGCCAGTCCGGCTTGATGGTCAACTTCCTCAACCGTTTGGGCGAAGCCATTGAACCGGAATATCCGGACGTCGATCTGTTGACGTTTGCCTACCAATATACGCGCAAGCCGCCGCTGGACCCGAGCGTATGCCCGCGTTCCAACGTTGTCATTTGGTTGTGTTCCATTGAATGTTCCTTCTCCCGTACGTTCGACGATCCCGATTGCGAACGCAATAAGGAATTTTTGGCAGATTTGAACGAGTGGGGCCGCCGTGCGCAAAAACTCTTCATTTGGGACTACACCACCGATTTCCATCATTATAACGCACCGTTCCCCAACCTGAAAGTCATCCGCAGAGATATTGAACTGTTTGCCCTGAATCATACCATCGGATGTTATGAAGAGGGCGGTTACCAGCAGCGTGAAAACGGTGAGTTCTCCCATCTGCGTTCCTTCCTGTTGTCACAGCTGCTCTGGGATCCGTATATGACAGAGGAGCACTATGAAGCTTTGATGAACGGCTTCCTGCAGGCGTACTACGGCAAGGGCTGGCAGCTCATTCGCGAATATATCGATAAGACGAGCGAAAAGGCCCGTAACGTCAACATCTTAATTAACACCGACCGTGATATTTTCATGACGGATGACGGCAAACAGGACTATGCGTTTGCACGCGCCATGGACGAGCTTTTGACACGGGCGGAAATGCTGGCAGATACGCCGGAAACGCTGCAGCACTGTGCCGCCGCAAGATGCCAGATTGATTTCATTTTGGCCAATTGCCTGGCGTATTTGGACAATCAGGAAGTCTGTCACGGCGCTCCCGATAAAATCGCCAACATGAAGTTTGTTAACAGCCTCAAACGTGCCGGGTCCCACCGTCTGACCGAGAGCGGCAGCACGTTGGAAATCGTGGACGAACTGACTTGTGAGCTGGTGCCGCCGCACGAATGGAATGCGCTTGTGGACGTCAAATGGCGTGCGTCAAGAGGGTTGAAGGAACTGAAATAATCCCGGTGAAAAAAACGTTTGCAAAAAACGAAAAAGAATTGTTTTTCTATGCAATCATTGCTATAATATTATAAAATTGCCAAAAGGCAACCACACGTCAATAAAGAAAAGAGAAATCGTTATGAATATTCAATCGTTGTGTTCTTTTCAATTACCGAAGGGTATAGGTTATATTCATTCTGCCAACGTGCAATTGAAGGGCAGAAAGGGTATGTTGTTTACCTATTCTTCCAACGGCTCCGCCACCGACCCCGGTGAGGAATTGTTCGATTACCGCGGTATGGGACTGATGCATATTTGTATGTTTGAAATTTCCGACGACGCCAAGACCAGCCGCCTG
Source organism: Clostridiales bacterium UBA1770 (assembly GCA_002315325.1). Lineage (GTDB taxonomy): Bacteria > Bacillota > Clostridia > Oscillospirales > CAG-272 > UBA1770. The sequence goes on along the minus strand of DCGU01000091.1, from coordinate 11,757 downwards.
CTGTGGGATAAGGAATTGCCTTGGGGTGTCATCTGCGGTATTTGGTGGATTCCCTGTGTGCCGATGGATATGGATAAAGACGGTGTGGATGAAATCTACTACCTGAACAACACCGGCAATCCCTTTTCCTTCCTGCATCGTACTATGGATCGTTTGGACGCCGAAACCGGTGAAACGACGGGTTCTTGGACTTGGCCGTGGAACACCTTCAATGAAAGAATGTCCCTGTGCTACCGCTTCTATATCGTCGGCGGTTATGCGCACGGTGAACCCGTATTGGTCACCTGCCAGGGTACCTACGGCAATATGTATCTGCAGGGCTGGAACAACGACCACGAAAAACGTTGGGAACTTGTCATCAAGGCAGAAGATCCCGGTCCCCGCGCCAGCCATATTACGCCCATTTTGGATATCAATAACGACGGTGTGGACGAAATCATGTGGGGCGAGCGTGTTCTGTCACTGGACGACGGTCACGAGGTCATTGATTATGCACCGGAATTCCACGGTCATTCCGACGTTGTCGTGCCCTTCGAGGATTACAAAACCGGCGACAGATATATTTACACTTGCCGTGAGGACGACGAACGTCCCGAATTGAACAACCGTATCGTTATGTTCCGCGCCGACGGCTCCAAGGCATGGGGTGCTCTTGAAAAGGGCCACATCCACACCGGTTGGGTTGCCACCGTATTGGACGGCTACGGCAAAATCGTATTTGCCATGTCACAGCACTTTAATCCCAACGGGCCCAGACTCACCAACGATATTGACGGTGAATATTTCTTTGATGCACTGACCGGTAAGCCCGTTGATTTCCAATTGCCTTGCTACGGTCGCGAAGCCGATCCCATCGATATCAACGGTGACGGCTATTCCGAATTCATCGTGCAGGGCGGTGAGCATCACGGCGATATTTTGGACCGCTTCGGCAAAAAGATTTGCAATATCGGATGCGGCTGCATGCGTATGGGTAAGATTATCGATCATCCCGGCGAACAGCTTATGGTCTACCGCGGTGACGGCTTGGTCGAAATCCTCGGTGATGCCGATGCTGTGGACGGCGACATTATCAAACACCGTTACAGTACCCCTTACTTACATTTTATGCAGAAGATGATGGCCACCGGTTATAATGCCGAAGGCGCCCATATCTCCTGCGGTATGTAATTGAATACGCCGAACAACTCGGGTTATTTGGAGTGACTTCGGCTTACTGCCGATATTGTGTCAATAAATAAAAAACAGGAGTATTTTGACCATGAAAAAACTGAAAATCGGTGTCATGGGCCTTGGTCGCGGCAAGTCCATGATTAACTACTGCAACAACTTCGACAATGCGGAGCTGGTTGCCATCTGCGACAAATGGCACGACTTGGCGTCCATCAATCACATCAATACCAACGGTATCGCTTTCTACGATAATTTTGATGAGTTCATCAAGCACGATATGGACGTCGTGATGTTGGCCAACTACGCCAACGAGCACGCGCCCTTTGCTATCAAGGCCATGAAGGCAGGCAAGGACGTCATTTCCGAGGTGCTGCCGGCACAGTGCCTGAAAGAATACGTGGAGCTGATCGAGGCGGTAGAGGAAACCGGCCGCAAGTACTGCTACGCCGAGAACTACTGCTTTATGCCGACACCGCTTGAAATGAAAAAAGCTTACCGCGAGGGTAAGCTGGGCGAACTGGAGTATGCCGAGGGTGAATATATCCACGACTGTGAAACCATTTGGCCCGAGATCACGCGCGGTGAAGCCGACCATTGGCGGAACAACGGATATGCATTCTTCTACTGCACGCACTCTTTGGGACCCATCGTGCATATCACGGGTCTCCGTCCCGTTAAGGTTGTCGGCATTCAGCACGGCACGACTCCCTCCTACGACAGACTCGGTATCCGCTCCGGCTCACTCGGCATCGAAATGGTGACCATGTCCAATGGTGCTGTCGTGCGTTCCACGCACGGCGCCCTGAAACGCTGCTCCATTTGGTACAACGTGCAGGGTACCAAGGGTGCCATGGAATCCCAGCGTGAAATCGTACCGGAAAACAAGGGTGTCGGTCAGGCGTATACCTGGATTCTCCCCGAGGATGATCCTTATCTGAAGGCAGATAATCAGGCCTACGAGCCCAAACTGGCACCGCAATTTGCCGAGTCCGGTCACGGCGGTTCCGACTTTGTCTGCCTGTGGAATGCCATCGAGTACATTCGCGGCAACAAGGACGCCGATATCGTTGACGTTTATGAAGCTGCCGATATGGCATTACCCGGCCTCTTCTCCTTGTTCAGCGACGTTTGCGGTCCGCGCGAACAGGAGATTCCCGACCTGCGTATTAAGGCAGAACGCGACAAATGGCGTAACGACACCAGATGTGTTGACCCCAAGGTCGCAGGCGATATGCTGTTGCCCAGCCTGCCCACCGGTACCCCCACTTACGATCAGTCGGTATACGATCACGTACGCGATATGTGGGAAGTGAAAAAAGCCGAAAAATTGGCTGCAAACAAAAAATAAAGCTTAAAATGAAGGAAAACCGACTTAGCATACTGCTGCATTTCTGATGGGAATAAATACGGCGGGAAGGGTAAGTCGGTTTTCTGTAATCAACGGTATGCTTTAAACTGTATACTGTATACTGAAAACAGCAGAACAGCGTTCATACTGCGTTTGTTCGGTGCAAATGACACGCCATACGTCATCTGACAATGTTTCACGAAAGGAATACGCCATGAAAGTACAAGTCCGTATCGGTTCATTTCAAAAAATCTATGACCCGTCTGTGGGGGAAGAGAACGGTTGGTATATCAACGACCACACCTTGATTCACGGCAGGGACGGATGGCATATGTTCGGTATTACCCATGCCGAACCGTGCGACCCACTCAACGAGGTGTTGTGCGCCCATGCCGCCGAGGTGGTGCGGGACGAGGATGGTCAATATTATATGACCCGCTGCGGTTGGAAACAGGGCGGTTTATTTATTGCACCTCTGTTTTTTGAAAAAGAGTAAGACGCTGTGGCGGGTTGTTCATCAAATGACTGCGGTCATTCGGCGTCATCACTTCAATCGGGTCATCCCAAACGATGCCGCTGGGGGCGGACGTGGCGCGTTTCCAACCGATGGTAGAATCGCACGAATGCAGATGAGAGGCAACGAAAAGAGTTGATTCCAAAAGTTAATAGTGGTATGATTATGCTGACAAAAGCCAATAGGCTGAATAGTGCGGGAGGGAACGCGCATATGAACGTTATCAGATTTAATTTGCCCTGGGAAGGGAAAATAGATAGTGAAATCGACGCTCTGCAGGAATTAAAGGGCGCCTGTGACGAGGCGTGGCTCGGTTTGTGGGGATACTATACGGAAGAACGGCATGCGGAAATGGAAGTCAATTTTGCGCACGCAATTGAACGGTTCAAAAAAGCCGGCATTCGGTACGTGTTTGAAATGGGTGCCAACCTCGGTCACTCCGACAGTGCCGGCGAGTCACCCGTTACCGAATCATTCCGCAATATGATGGATATGTTTGGTAAATCGTTTCATGGCACCTATTGTCCCCGTTGCGAAAACCTGCGGGCGTACCAGCATAAGGTCATTACCCGCTATGCCAAATATCAGCCGTACGCCGTCATGATTGACGACGATACCCGCCTGGAACTGCACGGTGCCCTCAGTTTCGGCTGCTTTTGCGACGTATGTATCGGGTTGTTCAACGAGCGTTACGGGTATGCACTCTCACGGGATGAAATTCGCCGCCGTTTTCTCACGGATGGGGATTTCCACCGCCAATATATGGAGTTTGACCGCGAGGGTTTGGCCGATTATGCGGGCTTTATCGCAGGCGAAGTGAAAGCAGTCTCTCCCGAGTCGCGCATGGGATACGAAAACGTCTTTCTCGGCGGCTTCCACGGCGGTAACCATACCCATATTTGGGAAGCTTTGCATCGTGTCAGCGGCAGGGACGTGATTGCCCGTTCCGGTGCCGGTAACTATACCGACGAACGTCCCCGTGACGTGCTCTCCAAACTTCTAACCATCCAATACCAAAACAGTCAATTGCCGCCCTACGTGACGACGCGCCGTCCCGAAATTGAAAATAACGATTATACCAGTATGGGTAAATCCGTGCGCGGCACCATGATGGAGTCCGAAATCGATTTGGCTTTCGGCTGTAATGGTACGTCTTACCATATGATCGGTGAATGCGGTGAACCCGTATCCTTTGAAAAACGATATTTCAAAGCATTGGCAGCCGAGCACCCCTATTTTGAAAAGTTGGTACAATGGAACAAAAACAGTAAGCTGTCCGGCATCCATCCGGTGCTGTATGAGGACGCCTATGCTCATCTTTTGACCGATGAGGCCGGTGTCGCCGACGTTGAAACGGGCAAAAGAAACTCGTTTTTCTGGGCCTGTCTGCCCACGGATGCGGGGCGCGAGTTGTGGCAGGTCGGTCTCCCGATTTCCTATGAGGACGACGGTGCCTATTTATTGCATACGGATATGATACGCTTTTTGTCGGATGAACAAATCCGGGAACTGCTCGGTAAAAACGTATTGGCCGACGGAAGCGTGCTGCAGGCACTGGCGGCACGCGGCTTTGGCGATAGCTTCCCCGCACAGGCAGTCGCGCGCGGTATGTCAGCGGACGACACCTATCTGCCGCATCCCATCACGCAGGGACTCTCGCAGGGACACGCCAACTATTTCGGTACGCCGTGCGGGCAGCACGTGCTTGTCCCGTCATCGGATGCCGCCGGGACCGATAAATTCGTGCCGCTGGCAGCGTACGGCAATGATACGACGGTCGCTTTACTCAAAACCAAGGAGGGCGGTACCTGGGGCATTTTCGGCAACCAGCTCTACCGTATTATGATGAGTTCGGGACGCCGCGCATTTTTGCTGAATTTGGCGGACGCATTGGTCGGCGGTTTTGCCGCACGCCTTTTGTCGGCCGAGCAGGCAGTTGTCATTCCTCGAAAGAACGCTGCAGGGCAGTGCACCGGCGTCTTTATGCACAGCATCAGCATCGGCGATACCGAGGAACTGACGTTTGAAGTACTGAACCCCGCAAGCCTGTCTTTTGTATGGATGACGCCGGACGGCAGACAGACAAAGTGCGCCTATAAATTTGACGCGGCATGGGGACGGTATTTGGTGCATACCCCCGCATTGCCGGCATACCGCAGCGGCTTGCTGCTGTGTGACGACGCCCTGCTGTAATACAGTCAATAGCGAAATAACGTTGAAAGTTGAAATCTGAATAAAAATAAAAACAGCCGCATTTCTTGCGGGAAATGACAATTTCCTGCAAAAAGCGCGGCTGTTTTATTATGCCGTATTATGTGATTATTCGTCAGTGTCGGTTGTCGTACGTGAGTGCGCATCGTGCGAAAAATCAGGGCCGGCCTGTTTTAAAGTGCTTACGGTCAACGGTCCATGTAAACCGCCGCGGCAATGCAACCGTTCAAAGCCGCGCTGTATTTCGTGGTAGGGACCGATTTGCGCCGGAGTGAACCATTGCGTCATATCCGTGTGAACGAAAGCGTTGGCGGCCGGATTGGCAACGGTCAGCGTTACGGTGTTTTCCCCGCATACCGCTTCGGCAATCAACGAATATGGTGCCGTGGTGAAATAGCCGATAATCTGCCCGTTCAGTTTGACCTCGGCACTGTCGGCAACGTCTTTTACGGAAAGACGTACGGGACCGTCTTGCGCAACTGTAAATGAATAATGATAAGCGACCTCACCCGAGAATGCAGGGCCGTATGCCGATGCAAAATCAGCCATAGGCCGCAGGGGCTCTTCACACGGCTGCAAACGTGCCCCACCGGCGTCAAGCACCAGCTGCGTTTTCTTTTGCATACCGATTTTTTCTGCCGTAATAACGCCCGTGACGATGAAGCACGGCGCTGTTTCCACAAATGCATCGGTTGCCCATAACAACAGCAGTTCGCCGGATTGCATCGTCACGGTACTGCCGTTGACAAAGGGAGAAGCTCTTCCTGTTTGGGGATCCATGCGGTACAGCGGCAAGTTTGTATCCACGGTAATAACGCTCTGCTGCGTTTTTACGTCGCGGTTGAACAAACACACGTATAATTGTCCCGCACCGTCACGGCGGCATTTGTGCCACAGCATGGGGGTGTTCGTGCGGACAACGGGCAGGCTGTCCCCGAATAGGTTTGCAATGATTTCCTGTGTTTTGGGTTTTAGTGTTGCACCCTGCGGCACGACAATTTGCCGATATTTTGCAAGCCCGATGGTTATCACGCCGTTTGCCGCAGTGCCGCGTGCCAGCGTTCTTTCATCCACGATATCAAAATCAATACCTTGATTTTCCAGGTCACTGCCTATTTCACAAAAAGCGTGGAGCACCGCCTGCGCCGCCTCTCCGTCCTGCCACAACTCGGTTTGCGGGAACAGGAGCGCCGTGTCGGTGGTCGGATTGCCGTGCGCCATAAAATAAGCGGCACGTTCCGTTTCTTCCGTGACGGCGTGCAGATGCGAAAAGCCGGGCATCTCGGGGGCAAAAAAACTTCGTTCGTGGCAGGGGAACCAATCCTGCAGGTCGTAGGGCATTGACAGATAATTGAGGACGTTAATGCCGCGTACGATTTGGGCACCGAGAATCCAACGCATTTCATTGGGGGATACGGCATTGCCGTAGGCACCGAACGTTTCCGTCAGGGCCAGTGCGTGACCGGTTTGTGCCGCGGCGGAGGAAGCCATACGGGGGAAGAAGGGCATGTCGCCCTCCCAGCCGGATGCTGCGGTTGCATCCGAAGCGATTTGCCAGCCGATAGCGTCCACACCGGGCACGTCCATGGCCTGCAGACATTGCAGGGCAGAACCGTAACCGTGCGTCCGTCCGTTCGTACTCTTATTGTCTTTATCCAGGTGGCCGCCCAGCAGCCACCCCTGTTTGTGGCAGAAATCCGCAATTTGTGTAAGCGCTGCGGAAAAGGCATCCGCAGCGTCGTCGCCGGTTTTCTCCCCGTTTCGTTTACAGGGCTCGTCCGTAAACATCAGCCCCGGGCGGCATCCCTGCAGGGCAACGGCGAAGGGGACGTGCGTACTTTCAATAAATGCGGCCGTTTGCGTCGGGCTGTGCCAATCCGCACGTACCCGCCCACAGGCGCTGCCGGACGGCCAGCCGCCCTCGTCGTACATCCAGCAATACATTCCAAGCGATTCGGCATACGAAACGGCGAAGCGGACCAATGCGAAGAAATCGGGGGATAAATACGGCGGTGACAGGCGCGTCACCATGGTTGCGGGACGAAACTCCGTCGGTTCCGGTAAAATATAGAAGGCACGAATGCCGTTTTTGACCATCGTATCGATTTTATCACGGATTCCGTCCTTGGTGATGACAGTGTCCCAAACCCAGCCGTACGTGGTGGCAAAGCAAGAGGGAACTTGGGCAAACTGTGCCTGCGTAAAAGGTGCTTCACCTGTTAAAAAAGAGTGTAACGTTTCGTTTGTTTCTTGTCGCATCGCACGCCGCTCCTCTGTTAACTTGTTTTTTCTTCCATATCATAGCATGAATAAAGGCAGAAATCAATCGTTTTCGGCACAGACGCCGTACGTTTGTGTTAGGTTGACGTGTCGGCGGACAACGTACGGAAATTGCAACCGCTCTCTGTCACCGAAATTAATACGGAATTGCTTCGTTCTTATTAAAAAACATTGACAGTCGACTTGATTTTTTATATAATTTATTTATTCATTGATTATAATGATAAAAACCGTTGATACGTTTTCATATGGTTTTGTTCGGGGCCCGTGCGCCCAACGGCAAGTTACAGTGCTGTAATTTTTTCATCCTCAACACCAACGTGATAAACGTTGTTGTGCTGTCATGACGACACTGCCGCTTGCCAATTTATTTTTTAGGGGGTTCACTATGGTAGAGTGGATTACGCGCGTGAACGACGCCGTCAATAATTTTGTATGGGGCGTTCCCGCCATGATTTGTATCGTGGTGGTCGGCTTGTTGCTGGCTTTCCGCACTCGTTGTGTTCAGATTCGAAAATTCGGTCTTTCTATGAAAATGACACTCGGGCGTATGTTCCAAAAGACAGACGCGACAGACGGTGCCGTTACACCGTTCCAGGCCGTATGTACCGCATTGTCCGCAACGGTCGGCACGGGTAATATTGCCGGTGTGGCCGGTGCCATCGCCATCGGCGGTCCCGGTGCCGTGTTCTGGATGTGGATGTCCGCCCTGCTGGGTATGGGTACCAAGTTTGCCGAAGTTGTTTTGGCTTTGCGCTTCCGCCAGAAGAATGACAAGGGCGACTGGGTCGGCGGCCCCATGTACTTTATCCGCAACGGATTATCTAAAAAATGGCATTTCCTGGCATATTTATATGCCGCATTCGGTATTTTCGCCGTGTTCGGCACCGGTAACGCGACGCAGGTAAACACCATTGTTACCGCTGTGGAATCCGCTGTCGGTTCCTTTGTTACCATGTCCGATAGCACCGCCATGATTTTGCGTATTGTGCTCGGCGTGGTCATTATGGTTTTGCTGCTGCTCATTCTGCTCGGTGGTTTGAAACGCATCGGTCGTGTAACCGAACGCCTGATTCCGTGTATGGCGTTGTTGTTTATCGTATTATCTCTTGGCGTTATCTTTATCAATATCAAGGCTGTTCCCACCGCATTCGCTGCCATCTTCAAATCTGCCTTTAATCCTGCTGCGGTAACCGGTGGTATCGTGGGCAGCATGTTCATGAGTGTCAAGAAGGGCGTTTCCCGCGGTATTTTCTCCAATGAAGCAGGTCTCGGTACCGGTTCCATCGCCCATGCCGCTGCAGATACCGACAGTCCCGTTCAGCAGGGTTTCTTTGGTATTTTCGAAGTGTTTATGGATACCATCGTCATCTGCACCATGACCGCATTGGTTATTTTAACCAGCGGTGTCACCGTCAACTACGGTGCTGCAGCCGGTGCCGAATTGACGATTTCCGGTTTTGTCGCTTCCTATGGCAGCTGGGTTACGGTATTGACCGCTGTGGCTATGTGCTGCTTTGCTTTCTCCACCACACTCGGCTGGGGATTGTACGGCGCACGCTGCGTGGAATTCCTGTTTGGTTCCAAGCTGAACAAACCCTTCCTGGTCATTTATTCTGCTGTCGCCATTTTGGGCGCCACCACAGACCTCGGTTTAATTTGGGGCCTTGCTGATACTTTCAACGGGTTGATGGTCATCCCCAACCTGATTGCTTTGTTCCTGCTCTCGGGCGTAGTCGCCAAGGAATTGAAAGCCTATTTTGCCGCCAAAAAAGAATTGAAATAAAACTTTCAAATAAACTGCCGCCCAAACGCGTATCATTGCGTATGGACGGCAGTTTTCTGTTACAAAAACGGCGGGCACGTTACGGTGCCCGCCAATCTTTATTTACAGTATGTTTGGATAGCCTTTGCGACAAATGCGGCAGTGCCTTCGCCGCCGGCAGTATCGATGTTTGCACGAAACCGTTCATCCGCAACGTACGTCTCGCCAAGACAGGCCAGAATTTCCTTTGTACACGTATAAAAATGGTCCGTGATATACGTTTGCAATGCTTTTACCGCCTCCTGTGCCTGCACAGAAGCGGGAGAAAGATCCTTCAAAGCACCGAACTGAACAAATTGCGCCATTAAGCCGTCGGCCATGCTCTTTTTGTCTGCCTCGGTTTGGTTTTTCGTTTTTTCCAGGGACTCACGATAAGCGTCGGTTTTGCCCCATTTCGCTTTAACTTCTTCTGCGTATTTTTCCATGTTGCTGTTGTCGAATGCCGCAAAATCGGCACGCTCACCTCTCATCATTTTTTGTGCCTGCGCAATCAGGCCGTCAACGTGCGCTCTTTGTAATTTCAGCATTGCAACGTGCTCTGCAAGCGCTGCGTTCCGGTCGAACTGCGGGCTGTCAAGAATCAGTGCGATATCGGATAGGGAAAAGCCCAGTTCTTTGAACAGCAATATCGTTTGCAATCTGCACAGCGCCGCTTCGTCATAGAGCCGATAACCCGCCTCGGTCACTTTTGTCGGTTTCAACAAGCCGATGGCATCGTAGTGGTGCAAGGCACGCACGCTCACACCGGAAATCTCACTGACTTCGTGTACGGTTTTCATGGTTTATCTCACCTCGCTGACTCTATTATACACTATGACGTTACGTCAGGGTCAATACTTTTTTGGAAAAAGAGAAGAAGAGATGATTGTACTGCGCTCATGCCGTAAGCGCAGCGTCATTTGCAAACCCTATCCTGCTGACACGGGGAATGCTGCCGTATTGTAAAACTGTGACGTGACGCAGGACGAATGGGATGCCGCCAAGAAGGCGTTTGAGAATGGTACAAGTGACGCGCGGCAGGCAAAGATTGTGGACGAGACGGGTGCGGCGTTTTCGGAAAACATCCTCGGCAACGAGGAAGCCATGCGCGTACTGACGAGAAACAATTCCGGGCTTGTGGTCAAGGCGTACAATGCTTTATGCGATGCGATCAAGTTGAAGCAGTTGACGGGTGCTGCCAAATCGGAATACAAATTGATGCTGGAATATGCGGCTGCGTTTGAAGACGCGATGACGAGCGAAGGCATTGATTTCGTGCCGATGGCAGGGGATGACGAGGATATTGACAAAGCGGTTGCTGGGCAGTACAATGATACTAAGTATTCAAGAAAGAAATCGTATTATAACGATTTTGCAACAAATGCGATGATTTGGGCTCGTTCTGGCGGAACGCAAGTCGGTGACACACGCGTTTTCTATGATGGATATAGAGACAAATGGGTTGCTGTTGAAAAGACAGAAGATTCTATGATTGAATTGGGTGCCTTTTCGTATTATCAAGAAGGTGCGAAATTTGCGGAGGAATGGGAAAATGACAGAAAAGATGAAGGCATTTATAAGAGTATTGAAAGCTACGGGGATGCGAATGGAACTTGGGATGGCAGTTTACTCAATGATGAACGAGGACGTATCGAAAACGGACAAGATGGTGGACTGGTTCAAGGAAAATCCGCATCCGACGGAAACACAAATAATAAAGAAAGCACTGGAGATAGTGGGACCAGATACTCAATCAAACGCATAAACTCTGAAGGAAACACAGTTACTGACGCACAATACGATTACTTCAAAAAGTCAAAGGTTGTAGATGATGAAGGAAATTTGCTGGTTGTGTATCATGGAACAGATTCCGATTTCACAGTGTTTGACGTAAGTAAAGGCAGACCCGATATGGATATTCAGGGAATGTTTTTCTCGCCTGACAAGAACGATGCGTTAGGATACGGAACAAAAGCAAAGGCGTATTACCTGAATATTATAAATCCTGCTGATTTTACTACCGGCTTTAATGCGTTAAAGAGATTCCGAGCAGAAGATAATGCCGGAATTAAAGCAAGGGAATTATTAATCAGTGAAGGGTATGATGGCGTAAATAATGGTGACGAGTATATTGCATTCTACCCTGAACAAATAAAGCTCATTGAAAATAAATCCCCGACATCATCCGACGATATCCGTTTTTCCGTAAAGAAGCAAGCATACACCTACGATGAAACGAAGGCAATTGTTGACAAGGTTGCCGACGGTTTGTCGAGCGAGAAGTATGACGTGACTGTACCAAAATACGTACGGAAAAGAGCGGCGTATCGTCTGTATCAAACGCTGAAAACAAAAAGGCGGAGAGGAAGGGGTAACTCCGCTACGCTTCGTGATTCTCGCTGCGCTCGAATGCGAACCCTATCCTGC
>DCGU01000018.1:7262-14401 GCA_002315325.1 Clostridiales bacterium UBA1770 | reverse complement strand
ATCCTGCCCTGTGAAGCCCGGACTTTCCTCACGGCAATACCTTTCGGCACCATGCCGCGCGGCCGTCCGATCCGGCGTGACGATTATTTTACAACATTAATGCATTTCTGTCAATGCCAAATGCGTTTCTTGCGTTCATTGTTAAGGTGGTGTGGAGTGTTCAAAATCATATAACTTGCAGATACTCGGATATCAGTGGTGCGTGTACTGAACCTATAGCACAAATGAAGCATTTGCTCCGCAAATATGAAGCGGCAGCAATGCTGCCATGAAGCACTCGCTCCGCTCGCATGAAGCAAAGTCGCCTTGATTCGCTCGTTCTCCAATTTTCATTTCTTCATTAGCGCAGCGTCTTCATTCCTTCATTAGCCCGTAGGGCGACTTCATTTGGCGCACATCGTGCGCCATTGGTGGTGAGGTCAATAAAAATAGTTCGGTGAAACGTCCTTTATCGTCATGGCGTTCTGCAGCGCCAGGTCGTTGATTTCCACCTTGTCGGCATAGCCGTCGCAGACGCTGACGAACATTTCGTCGCAAATGGCGTCCACCATGTCACTGAACCACGGTTCGTTGTAATCTTCACCGTAAGCGCCCTCGGGCAGTTCGTACTTGCGGATGATATGCCAGCCGTCGTCGGCGGTAATCAGCGCAACGTCGCCCACGGCCATCTCGGCCAGTTTTTCCTGCATTTCCGGCAAATATTCCATATCCTCGATGCCGCTGTAGGTCAGCGTGTCGCACAGGAAGTAGCCGTCGGGGAACTCGGTCCGTCCCACGGTGTCGTCGCTTTCCCGCGTCATGTAATACTCGAAGGTAACCTCGTCACCGGGATGCTCGTTCAAAATCGCCAGCAGTTCGTTGGCCCGTGCGGCGATGGCATTCTTTTGCGTCGGCGTGTAATTTGCCACGTCGTCGTAGCCGTCACCGTCGGCGTCCACCGTGACCTCGTTGCCGTCCTCGTCGGTTGACGTGACGTAGTAGTAATTGTTCAGCACAATCTGCTTAAAGCAAACGTAATGCTGCTGATAGTAGTCGTTCTTCACCGTGTCGGTCAGCTTGGCACCGTCGGTGCCGTACAGGTATTCGACCAGGGCCGATTGTTTGGCCTCCAGCAGGTAGGTCTCCCGCAGATATTTGTAATTGGTACCGAAGTCGGCTAAAATTTTATTGAAGGCGTTTTTGTTGCCGTCACTGTCGTACGTCATCAATTCCTGCAGATTTTCATCAATGGATGCGACCGTAGCGTCCGGCAGCGTCAGCCCGTAAACCTTGTCAAACAGATAGGCGGCAATCAAATACTGCTGCAGCGTTTTCAACACCGCATCGGAAAAGAACTGCGCGTACGTGGTACCGCTCAGGTCAATAATCTGATCCCAGAAGGTATCACCGTTGACGTTGTATCCCTGCACGGAAAGTGAATAGGCCAGGTTGCCTTTCAGCCGCGCCAGCATGAGTTGGTAGGTGTAAACCGAGATGGTTTCCCCCTCCAGCGTCAGCAGTGTATCCGCTTTTTGAACGCCGCAGCTGCTCAGTGCAAATGCGGCCAAAAGAAGCAGGCTCAGCAGCCCGGCGAGCAGTTTAATCCTCTTGTTTTTCTTCATCTTGGCTCTCACTTTCTTTTTCTTTTTTCTCCGTCAATGCCGCACATTTCTGCAGCATTTTAAGCAGCAGCCGCAGGCCGTCATCGTCTTTACGCAGCTTGAAGGTCAGATACGGGTCGGTGGACATAACGGCGGTAAGGCGCCCGCCGCAAACGTCGCATACGCCCATCCATACGTCGGGGTCGAACGACAGCGGCGTGATGATATAGGCGTTTTCTTCCTGTTTGATGACGGAGATGCCGCATTTCGTTGCCGTGGCGCGGATGAGCGAAATCTGCAAGAGGTTATCCGCCTGCCGCGGGAACTCCCCGTAACGGTCCAGCATTTCGTCGGCCACGTCGTCCTGGTCGCTTTCGTCGGTAATCAGCGCAATCTTTTTGTACATAGCGATGCGCTGCCCCTCGTTGGGAATATACGAATCGGGCAGGTAGGCGTCGCAGTTGAGCGTGATGGTACAGTCGGGCAGCTCGGCCTTGGCCTGTCCCTGTTCCTCAAGGACTGCGGTTTCCAACAATTTCATATACAAATCGTAACCGACGGCATCCATTTGTCCGTGCTGCTCGGCACCCAGCAGGTTGCCGACACCGCGGATTTCCATATCGCGCAGGGCAATTTTAAACCCGGCACCGAACTCGGCGTAATCGCGCACGGCTTCCAGACGCTTTTCGGCAACTTCTGTCAGCGATTTGTTGGGCGGATAGGTGAAATAGGCGTAGGCACGTCTGGACGAGCGTCCCACGCGGCCGCGCAATTGGTGCAGCTGGGACAACCCCAAACGATGGGCGCCCGAAACGATGAGCGTGTTGGCGTTGGGCACGTCGACACCCGTCTCGATAATCGTGGTGCAGACCAAAATGTCAATGTCGCCGCGAATCATCTCGCCCCAAATGTCTTCCAGTTCTTCCTTGTCCATTTGCCCGTGCGCCACGGTAATGCGCGCCTCGGGCACAGCCTTGGCGATGCGTCCCGCCAGCTCGCGGATGTCGCCGATATTGTTGTGCAGGTAGAAGACCTGCCCGCCGCGGCGCAACTCGCGCCGAATGGCGTCGTAAATAATCAGGTCGTCGTCCTCCAGCACGTAGGTCTGTACGGCCTGGCGGTCTGTGGGCGGCTCTTCCAACAGGGAGATGTCGCGAATGCCGCTCATCGCCATGTTCAGCGTGCGGGGAATCGGCGTTGCCGTCAGCGTCAAAACGTCGACGTTGGGGGCCAACTGCTTGATTTTTTCCTTTTGCGCCACGCCGAAGCGCTGCTCCTCGTCGACAATCAAAAGTCCCAAATCCTTGAAGGCAATATCCTTGCCGATCATGCGGTGGGTACCGATTAACACGTCGACCTCGCCGCGTTTGACACGGCGCAGCGTGCGTTCCTGTTCTTTGGCCGTTTTGAAACGCGAGACCATATCGACCTCAACGGCAAAGGGACGCATGCGGCTGGTGAAGGTGCCGAGATGCTGCAGCGCCAAAATGGTGGTGGGCACCAGAACGGCCACCTGTTTGCCGGCCAGTACCGCTTTGTAGGCGGCACGCAGGGCCACCTCGGTTTTGCCGTAGCCGACGTCGCCGCAAAGCAGGCGGTCCATCGGGACCGGTCTTTCCATATCGGCCTTGATGTCTTCGGCCGCGTTGAGCTGCGAGTCGGTTTCTTCATACGGGAAGGCGTCCTCAAATTCCACCTGTGCCGCGTCGTCCGCCGGGAAGGCAAATCCCGGCTTTTTCATACGCTCAGCATACAGGGCAATCAGTTCCTTGGCCATGGCCTTGACGGCCGCCTTGGTACGGCTCTTGACTTTTTCCCAGCTGCCGCCGCCGAAGTGCGACAGTTTGACGGTGCCGTCCTCGGCCTTGGCACCGATATATTTGGCCAGTCTGTCCAGCTTTTCCACCGGCAGATACAGCTTATCCGAGCCGGCATACTGCACGCCGATGTAGTCGCGGGTGACGCCGTCGGTCGTCAGGTGCTGGATGCCGGTGTAGATACCGATACCGTACGCCTCATGCACGACGTAGTCGCCGACGCTCAAGTCGGCGTAGGACATTATGGTTTGTGTGTTTTTGCGTTTTTTGGCAATGCGGCGCTTGTCGGATACGGTCAGACTGCCGCTGTGCCCCTCGGGGATGACGGACAGGACCGCCGCACGACGGGCGGGCATTTCAAAGCCGGCACAGTAGCCGTGGGATAAAATGCCGATGCCGCCCTCATCCAATTGGGCAAAATCATAATTCTGCGGGATGACCCTGGCGTTGAATTCGGCGTCGGCCAGCATTTTCTGCAGGGAAGTTGCGGCCGCTGCCGTTTCCGCCTGAATCAAAATGCGGTTGCGGTCGGCAATCAAATGACGGAGGTCGTCGCAAAGTAATTCAAAGTTTTCGGCGTAGGAAACGGTGTGCCGCGTCGAGAAGGAGAACAGCCCCGACAGCTTGGTCCCGCCGTGCGCCATGGCGTCCAGATGCAGGACGGGGTGTGCCGCCAGCCAGGCAACGAGGGAGGCCGTCGGAATATTGAACTCGGCGTACTTGCCGGAGAGGGTCCCGCCCGTGACCAGTTCCTCCACGGTTTGGTTCATACGCCATTCGGCCGCCTTGATGCGTTCGCCCACGGCGGTGGTGCCGTGCATCAAAACGACGGCGTTGGACGTAAAATAATCCAGCAGCGTTGCGTGGTCCGGATAGACCAGGCTGACGTATTTATCGATGAACAGAATTTCGGAATCGGTATCGGCCTGCAGCGATTGCAACTCGTGCGCCACCGTCGTTTTGGCCTCGTCGGTCGGTGCCAGACGCAGCTGCGCCTGCAGGGCCCGTTCCAACCGCATACGCGCGTCGGCATCCGGCAGGATTTCACGCACCGGGGGAATATCCGCCAGCGAAACCATCGTGATGGTGCGCTGCGTGTCGGGGGTAAAGAGCACCATACGGTCGATTTCGTCACCGAATAACTCGATACGCAGGGGCAGGGTACCCTGAATTTCGGGGGCTGAGCCGTTGGGCTCCAAATAGGAGGCCTCGGCGGGGTAAATATCGATGATACCGCCGCGGATGGCAAACTGTCCCACGCCGTCCGCCATTTCGGTGCGGACGTAACCGGCGGCAATCAATTGTGCCGCCAGGTCCGTAGTGGACAGGTGCGAATCGGTATCAACGTGAATGACGTTCTTTTTTAAGACGGCAGCGGGCACCGTGTAGGATACGGCGGCGTCCGGCGTCGTCAATACGACGTCCAACGAACCGTTGGCAAGACCGTACAACACACCGATGCGCTGATGCTCGAAATCGTGCGACGCCGTGATGTTGTACAGGTTGAGGTCACGTTGGGGATAAAAAGCGGCGGACACGCCGAAAGAACGCAGCACGTAGCACAGGCGCGTTGCGTCTTTTTCATCGGGGCAGAGCAGCAGGATCGGCGTCCGTTTTTCCGCAGCCATATCGGCGGCAAACGCGGCGCAAAAGGTTTCCGTTACACCCTGGCACATGCCCGTGAGCAGCATCGGCAGCGGTTTGGCACCGCCGAGATTTTTGACCGTTTCCAGCAGCTGGCGGTATTCGCCGTCACTGCGCAGAACGTCGGTTATCAGGTTTTTTTGCATGCGTTACCTCAAATTAAATGGGAAGATAGCCGTTGTACGTTAAGGGCAGATCCCCGTCGTGATAGATATGCGACAGGTCGCTCCAGCACAGGACGCGCGGGACGGTGATGCCCGAAGCCTCGTTGCAAAATTCAATGACGGTGATACCGGTGTGCGAATAAGCAAAGTGCGCCCACCAAACGTGCGGCGGAATCTGCAGCATGTAGGGCATCCAGGTCATGGTGCGGCCCTCGTGGCAGAAGACGCCGATGCGCTCGTCACTCGGTTTCACAATGCGGTAAATATTGCCTTCGCGCTTGTAACCAAGAGATTCCAAAAAGGCATCCGAAGCCGGGCTGATTTCATCAAAACAATGGTCCCTGTCCAGCGATTCCAGGCCGTTGGCATTTTTCCAGTCGGCAAAATGGGCGTCGTCTCCCACACGCAGATTGGCACCGTTCTGCTGGTATACCCAGGATCCGTGGCCGTCGGCATAGTCCACCCAAAAGCGTTTTGCAGCCAGGGATTCGCTCAGCCAATCCAGCACCGTGACGGGCAACCCCAGTTTTGCGGCGGTCGGCGCCGCGGTTTCGCGGGCACGGCCGAGCGGGGAACAGTAGATTTGATCCAGCCCGTGTACGGCCAAGCGGTCTGCCAGGGCCGCTGCCTGTTTTTTGCCCTTTTCCGTCAGGCAGTCGTGTTCGTAATCGGGGTCACCGTGGCGTAAAATATACAGTAACACGTTAGTTTTCCTTCTTTACAGCAGAATTAAATCCATTACATTCGCCCATCGCAGCATCGATTTTATTTGTTAGAATCAATTCCGCACCGCGGCAAACCATGGGGAACACCTCAAACAGGGTTTTCTTATCTGCGTCCGGGAATTCGCCCAGCACCCAGGCGGCCAGGTCGTATTCGGGGCAGGGCTTTTGTCCCACGCCGACCTTGATGCGCGGAAACGTGTCGCTGTTCAGGCGCAAAATAATGCTCTTAATGCCGTTGTGACCGCCGTCGCTGCCCTTGGCACGCACGCGCAAGCGGCCCACGTCCAGACTGATGTCGTCGTAAATAATCAAAATGCGTTCGGCGGGAATTTTATAAAAAGCAGCCGCCTCGGCAATCGCGTCGCCGGAGAGGTTCATCATGGTCTGCGGCTTCATCAAAAGGACCTGTTTGCCGGCAATTTCGGCCTGTCCCACCAGCGCCTTAAAACGGGAGCGGTTGATCTTGGCACCGTACTTTTGCGACAGGTAATCCATGGAAAGAAAACCCGTGTTGTGGCGGGTGTGGAAGTATTTGTCGCCGGGGTTGCCCAACCCTGCAATAATCCATTCGGGGGGCGTTGTCGGCTCGGGATTTTTGCTGCCGATTTGTTTGAATAAATCGAAAATATCTGCCATATTAGGTTCTTCCTTTTGAACGTAAAATCGCCGTCTGTCGTTTCGACACACGGTTGCAAGTTGCTTTTTTGATTGAAGAAATTATACTATAAAGCACGCCGACTGTCAATTGCAAACGTTTCAATAAAAGAAAAGCAGAGAAAAATTGCATTTTTGGTAAAAATGTCATCACAAAAGGCGTGACAAGTGCAAATATTTATGTTATAATACGTTGTTGCACAATAAAAAAGCAAAAAATATTTATTTGATGGAGGTTTCTTATGTCTAAGAAGTATTGCTACACCTTCAAAGAAGGTAATGCCGGCATGCGTGAACTCCTCGGCGGTAAGGGTGCCAACTTGGCCGAAATGACCAATATCGGTCTGCCTGTTCCCCAGGGTTTCACCGTCAGCACTGAGGCTTGCACACAGTATTACGAGGATGGCCGTAAAATCAATGATGAGATTATGGCTGAAATTTGGAAGAACGTTGACCTGATGGAAAAGGAAAACGGCAAAAAGTTCGGTGATTTGAAGAACCCGCTGCTGGTTTCCGTTCGTTCCGGTGCGCGCGCTTCCATGCCCGGTATGATGG
>DCGU01000018.1:7131-7256 GCA_002315325.1 Clostridiales bacterium UBA1770 | reverse complement strand
GATGGATACCATCCTGAACCTGGGTTTGAACGACGAAGTTGTTGCCGCTATGATCGCAGGCAACCCCGATCCTAAGTTTGAAAGATTTGTTTACGACTCTTATCGTCGTTTCATCCAGATGTTCT
>DCGU01000018.1:0-7087 GCA_002315325.1 Clostridiales bacterium UBA1770 | reverse complement strand
AAGTCGGCAAGAAGTATTTCGAGAAACTGATCGACGAAATGAAAGAGAAGAAGGGCGTTAAGTTCGACGTAGATCTGACCGCCGCTGATTTGAAGGAACTGGCAGGCCAGTTCAAGGCTGAATACAAGAAGCAGTTGGGTGAAGACTTCCCCTCCGATCCTAAGGTTCAGCTGTACGAAGCAATCAAGGCTGTATTCCGTTCTTGGGATAACCCCCGTGCGAACGTTTACCGCCGCGACAACGATATTCCCTACAGCTGGGGTACCGCTGTTAACGTAATGCCCATGGTATTCGGTAACCTGAACGACAACTCCGGTACCGGCGTTGCCTTCACGCGTGATCCCGCTACCGGTGAGAAGAAGTTGATGGGTGAATTCCTGTTCAACGCACAGGGCGAGGACGTTGTTGCCGGTGTTCGTACGCCTATGCCCATCGCTCAGATGGCTGATAAGTTCCCGGAAGCATACGCTGACTTCGTAAAAGTTTGCGGCATTCTGGAAAACCACTACCGCGATATGCAGGATATGGAATTCACCGTTGAAAACGGTAAGCTCTACATGCTGCAGTGCCGTAACGGTAAGAGAACCGCTCAGGCTGCTCTTAAGATTGCCTGCGACCTCGTTGACGAGGGTATGATCGACGACAAGAAGGCCGTTTCCATGATCGATCCCCGTAACCTTGACACCCTGCTGCATCCGCAGTTCGACGCTAAGGCTCTGAAGGCTGCTAACGCCGTTGGTAAGGGCTTGGGCGCATCTCCCGGTGCTGCCTGCGGTCAGATCGTATTCACGGCTGACGACGCTGAAGCTTGGAAGAAGGCCGGCAAGAAGGTTGTTTTGGTTCGTCTGGAAACCTCTCCCGAGGATATCACCGGTATGAAGGCCGCTCAGGGTATTCTGACGGTTCGCGGCGGTATGACCTCTCACGCAGCCGTTGTTGCCCGCGGTATGGGTACCTGCTGCGTATCCGGTTGCGGCGAAATCGTTATGGATGAAGAGAATAAGCAGTTCACGCTGGCAGGCAAGACCTACCACGAGGGCGACTACATCTCCATCGACGGTTCTACCGGTAAGATTTACGACGGCATCATCGCTACGGTTGACGCAACCATCGGCGGTGACTTCGGCCGTATCATGGCTTGGGCTGACAAGTACCGCAAGCTGCAGGTTCGCACCAATGCCGACACGCCTCGCGACGCTAAGAAGGCTCGTGAACTGGGCGCTGAAGGTATCGGTCTGTGCCGTACCGAGCATATGTTCTTCGATCCCGAAAGAATTGCTGCTTTCCGCGAAATGATCTGCTCCGACACTGTTGAAGCACGCGAGAAGGCTCTCGATAAGATTATGCCTTACCAGCAGGGCGACTTCGAAGCTCTGTTCGAGGCTATGGAAGGTACGCCTGTTACCATCCGTTTCC
Organism: Clostridiales bacterium UBA1770; assembly: GCA_002315325.1. Lineage (GTDB taxonomy): Bacteria > Bacillota > Clostridia > Oscillospirales > CAG-272 > UBA1770. The sequence goes on along the minus strand of DCGU01000018.1, from coordinate 5,671 downwards.
TGGATCCCCCTCTGCACGAGTTCGTTCCCAACACCGAGGACGAAATCGCTGCTCTCGCTAAGGCTCAGGGCAAGACCGTTGAGTACATTAAGGGCGTTATCCAGGGCTTGCACGAAGCTAACCCGATGATGGGTCACCGCGGCTGCCGTCTGGCTGTTACGTATCCCGAAATCGCCGTTATGCAGACCAAGGCCGTTATCCGCGCTGCTATCGCCGTTCAGGCTAAGCACGCCGACTGGAAGGTTGTTCCCGAAATCATGATTCCTCTGGTTGGTGAGACCAAGGAATTCCAGTTCGTTGAAAAGGTTGTTCGCGAGACCGCTGACGCTGAAATCGCTGCTGCAAAGGCTTCCTTGAAGTACGAAGTAGGTACCATGATGGAAATTCCTCGTGCCTGCCTGATCGCCGGCGACGTTGCTTCCCATGCAGAATTCTTCTGCTTCGGTACCAACGACCTGACGCAGATGACCTACGGCTTCTCTCGTGATGACGCCGGTAAGTTCCTGCCTTCCTACTACGATACCAAGATCTTCGAAAACGATCCCTTCGCTAAACTCGACCAGACCGGTGTCGGCCGCCTGATGAAGATGGCTGTTACCGAAGGTCGTGCCGTTCGCGCCGATATGCACTGCGGTATCTGCGGTGAGCACGGTGGTGACCCCACGTCCGTTGAGTTCTGCCACAAGATCGGTCTGACCTACGTATCCTGCAGCCCGTTCCGTGTGCCGATCGCACGTCTGGCCGCAGCTCAGGCAGCTCTGAAGGACTAATCCTTCCATAATTAGATAATAGCATACAAGCATTATCCGATAAAAATCCCGCGGGTTCGTAAGAGCCCGCGGGATTTTTGTGTCAAGTGCAGTTCGTTTTGCAGTATGCCGTCCGATAGACGTTTCTGTCGCGTATCATTATTAAGACTAATGGTTGGTGAAACGAACGCCGCTATTCCAAAAACGGCCAATCAAATGAGCCCGTGAAACGTTTTTGACTAATATGTCAAAAATATTTCACGGATTTTTAAAAAACTATTGACTTACCCGGTTGACTGTGTTATTCTACCTATGTAATATTTTTGACGCATGCGTCACTTTTGTATCACGGAGGAAAAATGCAAATCGAAAGAAACAAGTATCTTAATCGATTAATCGTACGTAAAGGAAATGGGTTTATCAAAATAATAACCGGTATTCGTCGATGCGGAAAGAGTTATTTGTTAAACACGCTGTTTTATAATCACCTACTTGCACAAGGAACGGATTCGTCACGGATTATTCGATTTGCATTTGATGCAGCGGACGATCTTCTTGCAATTGGCGAAAACGCAGACACAATCCTGAAAATACTGGCAGGAAAAGCAAAAGCTGACCCGCGTAAATTTTTGGATTACGTTTCGTGCCGTATAACCGATTCGTCAACGTATTATCTTCTTCTGGATGAAATACAAAATCTTGATGGGTTTGAATTTGTTTTGAATGGGTTTCTTCGTAAAGGTAATATCGACGTTTACGTAACCGGAAGCAATTCAAAATTTTTGTCAAGCGACGTTGTAACAGAATTTGCCGGACGCGGTGATGAAGTGCGCGTTGCACCGCTTTCTTTTGCTGAATATTGGAGCGTTCAAGAAGGGAAGGAAAGTAAGGAAGAAGCGTTCGATGAGTATATGATTTACGGCGGTTTGCCGGCAATTTGTTCCATGCAGACGGAAGAACAAAAAAGTAAATACTTAGCTATGCAAATGAGCAACGTATATTTGCGTGACGTTGTCGAGCGAAACAATCTCAATTCCGACACGACAATATCCGAGTTGGTTGACGTTCTTGCTTCCGGTATTTCCTGCTTGACAAATCCCAGAAAACTGGCAGATACGTTTAAATGTTTGAAAAATAGTTCGATTGCTCCCACAACGATTGACCGTTATATTTCTCATCTTGAAGATGCCTTTATTATTTCAAAGGCAAAAAGGTACGACGTAAAGGGACGGCGATATATCGGAACACCCTATAAACTGTATTTTGAAGACGTAGGTCTGCGGAATGCAAGACTGAATTTCCGTCAGATTGAGGCATCCCACATTATGGAAAACGTAATATACAATGAACTGCGGATACGCGGGTACAGTGTTGACGTCGGTGTAGTGGAAAAACGTGAAAACCAAGCCGGAGCCCCTGAACGTACGTACCATGAGATTGATTTCATTGCCAATATGGGGAGCAAACGCTATTACGTGCAGTCCGCATATGCAATTCCCGACGAAGAAAAACGAAAGCAGGAAACGGCATCCTTTGATATGGTGAACGATTCATTTAAAAAAATCATTTTGGTTGAAAAAACCATGAAGCCGCAAAGGGATGAAAAGGGATACGTGACTATGGGCGTTAAGGAATTCCTGCTGAATGAAAACAGCCTTGATAGTTAAGGAAAATGTTCTCGCTCTATCGGAATTATGCAGGAAAATCGGAAAACCTCCCGCGGGTTCGTAAGAGCCCGCGGGATTTTTGCTTTCGACATCGGATTATTCTTTGAAAAAAGTTGACAAACTAATACCACGGTATTATAATGATATAAAAGTAATACCACGGTATTATATTCGGAGGCTGTAATGAACAACGATTTAATTATCTACCACGGCTCACAACACGTCGTGGAAACGCCGACGTACGGCATCGGTAAGACGTATAACGATTACGGACTCGGCTTTTACTGCACACAAAATAAAGAACTTGCCAAAGAGTGGGCTTGCCCGATTCAGAACGACGGATATTCTAACAAATATATATTGCACCTTGACGGGATGAACGTGATGCGTCTGACGGCGGGGAAGTACAATATTCTGAACTGGCTTGCCGTTTTGCTTGCCAACAGGAAATTTGATATTACTTCTCCCATCGGTAACAGTGCACGGGATTACGTACTTGCACACTTTTTGCCGGATACAGCAGGTGTGGATATCATGATTGGCTATCGTGCCGACGACTCGTATTTTTCCTTTGCCGAAGATTTTGTCAACAATACACTTTCCCTGCGGGATTTGAATTTGGCAATGCAGCTCGGCTCGCTCGGGGAGCAGGTCGTGCTTTTGTCCGAGCGTGCATTTGGACGGATTGAGTATCAAGGCTATGAAACTGCCGATTACCATGAATATTACTTCAAACGGGCAGAACGTGATCAAAAGGCAAGAGCCGCGTACGCAGGGCAGAAGAAAAACCTGCAGCAGTTGATGAACGATATTTTCGTTCTGGATATTATAAGGGAGAATATGCAAAATGATGACCCGCGCTTACAGTCAATTATATCTGGGTAAAGCGTCCCGTGCTGTCGGAAATATGCTGCACGATGCCGTATTTGCGTACGGGATGGATGGCGCAGACTTTTTGAAACGGTTTATACAATCGGGGATGGCGTTGCAATTTGAAAGCGGAAATCCGAAATATCTGGCCGGGAAAAGCGGACTGGAACTGTTTTTGGAAATCATGGAAAAGACCGCCGGACAACGCTGTGATGCGAAACAAATAGAGAGTTTTGATCGCAGTGACGTGTATTGGGTAGGGTGGATGTTGACCCATTATCAGTGGTATTCGGGGCACTCGTTTGAAAGTATATTGGACACGGTACCGTATCATGAATTGCTTAGTTTATACGATACGCTTCATGAGGCGGACGTTCAAAAGAGTTATGAGATACTCGACGCACACTTTGCACGCAGCGAAAGTAAACTGAAATCAACAAGAAAGCGTTGCGGGCTGACGCAGGAGGTTCTTGCCAATACGTCGGGTGTATCACTGAATACGATTCGTGCCTATGAGAGAAAAAGCAAAGACATAAACAAGGCAAGTATGGAAATTGCGGTGCGTCTTGCAAAGGCTTTGAAATGCAACGTTTCCGATTTGCTTGCATAGGGAACGTTCTTGCTTTTTTGGGTGAAATCAGTTACAATTGATAAAGAAAGAAGAAAAGAGGAAACGCCGATGAAATACTACGTCAAACAAAAGGTGTTCTCGTGGGGGGATAAGTTCCGTATTTACGATGAAAATCAAAACGACAGATATTACGTGCAGGGGGAAGTGTTCTCCTTTGGTAAAAAGCTTCACTTATATAACCCCGGCGGAACGGAGCTGGCGTTTATCCATCAAAAGGTCTTTTCGTTCCTGCCTCGCTTCTTCATCAGCCGGAACGGCGTTGACGTGGCGCAGGTCGTCAAGGAATTCACGCTCTTTCGCCACGAGTACACGGTCGAAGGCCTTGGCTGGACCGTGAGCGGCGACTTTTTGGCGCACGATTATGACATCAAGGCAGACGGCCGCACTGTCGCCGTTATTTCAAAGCATTGGTTTACCTGGGGCGATACCTATGAAATCAATATTGCCGACGATGCGGACGAAATTATGGCCCTGTGCGTCGTGCTCGTGATTGATGCCGTCATCGCACAGGCCAATAATAATTCGTCAGCGAATAATTGAAAAACACGGTGCATTCCGTTTTGCAATTCAGCCGACTTGACCGGTTCGGCATATAATATGGGAGGAAAAAAACGTGAGCAGTCCATTATTTAAAGGAAACTTCGGCTTGTTTAATCATTACCTGTACGGGAATGAAAACTGGGTTAAAACGACGAATGATTTGGATATTTCTGCGTGGGCCAAACGCATTGCCGATACGGGCGCATCCCGTTTTTGCGTGACCCTGATGCAGGGAAATAAGTATATGCTGGCGCCCAATGCAACCTACGACCGAATTGCCGGGACGAAGCCCGGTGAGGCCTGCTGCCTGCGCGACGTGCCGATGGAACTCGGTTTGGAACTCAAGAAATACGATATCGATTTGTACCTCTATTATACCGGCGACGGTCCGCATTTTGACGACGTCATCGGCCGCCGTTTCGGTATGGTTGTGCCGGAATTGCCGGAGGATGAAAATGCCAAGCATTTAGCAACACCCTTCTTCGTGAAAAACTGGGCAGCGGTGCTGGAGGAATATGCCGTACGGTACGGGGATCTGGTAAAGGGATGGTGGATTGACGGCTGCTATCACAACAGTCTCGGTTACACGGACGAGCTGCTGGCACCGTATTACGAGGCCATTAAAAAGGGCAACCCGCACGCGCTCGTGGCCATGAATAACGGGTGCCCGCCGGATGAACCCAAAAAGAATTATTGCCGTGAAGATTACACCTGTGGGGAAATTGTCGACTTCACCGTGGTGCCGTCAAAACCGACGGCAGACGGGGCGCTCATGCACATTTTGACACCGCTCGGCATGCCGCCCGAAGGGCAGCCGTACTATGACTCTTGGTGCCGTCACGGTATCAAACGCGACGCCGCCTATCTTGCCGAATATATTCGCAAGCTTCAACAGGTCCCCTGTGCCCTGACCATTGATATTTGGGTCGGCCCTGACGGATCCTTTGATGAGAAACAAGTCGACACTTTACGAAAAACGTCGGAGCTGTTACAGGCAAAATCGTGATATACGCACACCCCTAAAAGTTGAATTAAAAACGTAAAACCACCGCAGCATCAAGCCGATGCTGCGGTGGTTTTGTGATTTTATAAAAGTATTTTTGAGGATATGTGAGTCTAATGTAGTAAAGAAAGTAGCCTGGCGGATTGATCGATTGAAGAACGTACGACGCCAAAATTCGTAGAGTAAGATAGTGTAAAATATTATGTGTAAA
>DCGU01000040.1:2604-22221 GCA_002315325.1 Clostridiales bacterium UBA1770 | reverse complement strand
TTTTTATTTTCGCTGTCCGTTTCAATCATGCCTATTATTATTTATAATATAAATTAGATTTAACAACCGCTCGAGTTAAATCGTCAGTTATTGTTTTGCAGTCCAAAGCTTCTTGCTCAAAATTATTATTTATATCCGGCCGCAACATTCTTCTTAGTCCGGCGCACAGCACTTATAATAATATATTAAAGTATAATTTAATATATGTCGGACTGTATGATGCCGGGAAATTTTATCATCATTTCAAGAAAAGGTTTATAATTAATTGCAAACGCAGTCCCATCTTAATTCAAATCATTGCAGTACGGTTGATTAATTTATCTTTTACATGCGTTAACGACAGCCTCGAGCAATTTTAAATATAGATATATTTATATATAAGTGTAAGCACCCCTTATATCTGTCTGAAGGTTATTTTAGGGCTGCTCCGTTTTCTTTATATTATAATATAAAATAAAACCGGCAAACCATCTGTTGCGCCATCCCATGCGCCGTCAAATTCACCATATAATATATATTAAATCATAAAATATATTTAAACCCTTTGCGGGCGCCAATATCGAGCTAATAAAAATTAAATACGCAAGCAATTCCCTCCCGGGCACTCTTTTTACGTGAATTAAGATTTAAAGGCTTGTTATAACGCATTTATATAATTATATATTTAAAAGGGAAAGATCATTTTTGTTTTCTTAAATTTAAATCCTCCGTTTACTGCCCGGCCGATAATGCGTTTATTTTTAAAATCTTTTTATTTATATTATATTATAGATTATATGCCTGCCGTTTTATTTTTACCGTTTAAGTTCAGGCCGGCATTTATAAATAACGCATAAACAGATTGCCGTTTTATTTTTATCCGGCAGCACATTTATTTTTATTATAATAAAGCACGAGAATTTTATTATATTTAAAATTCATTCAAAATATTATATATTATAATTATATAGGGATTTTGCCAAGGTTCCGTTTTATTTTTATCAATGCGAATTTATTTTTAACCGTACTGTTTTATTTTTATTAATTCGATTTTATTTTTTATTTAACTATATTTATTTTTATTTGCACGCGTTTATTTTTATTATATTAATATATTCTATTAATTATATAAACAAAAACGGCAGGACGGTTTGTTTTCCGCCTCTGCCGTTTTTATTTTTATCTTATTTGTCGCAGCTTTTTATTTTTAATATAAACATTTAATTTATTATAAATATATTATATTATATGTGCAACCCTTTGCTGCAGTTTTGGCTTTGCTTTTTATTATATTTATATTTATATTATATATAGGGATTTCTGCTAACGCCCTATGCCCTGCCCTTTTTGCTCGTATCAACCTTTTCCAATGGTCAAGGTGTTCGGGACGTGGCGAGCGTTCCGGGACGGCATTTCAACGCGCGGCTTGTCCTGACGCCTGACGTCACCACAATCAAAAGCCAAACGATGCAGCATACAAGGCATCCTGCAGACAGAGCAATCATCATCGAAGTAACAGTACAAAGAGACGAGAGCAGGACAACGGCAAATCGTTGACGGCGATTGTTTTTTAAGAGCACGTCCGTCAAAACGGATCCAACCACCAAGATCATGAAAACAACCAGCATCAGCCAATGCGTTGTACAATTTTGGATTTGAATTTCAAAAGACAACGTTACCGAGCCTTTATAGTTACCCTTATACTGAACCGTAACGGACCCGGTCCCCGGATAAACGTTATCCACGTACGTTAAATCATAATCACGGCCCTCTTTCAGGTATCGATTGCCGTCCATAACCGTTACAACGGGGATGATTTCCTCGCCCGTATATATATAAATATTATTATCTACCAGCACGCTGTCGGTGGCAATCATTTCCTTGGGGTTGACCGAATATGTTCTTGATATGCTCCCGTTGTATTCTCCTTGGAGCATAACTGTAGCAGTTGCCGTTCCGGCTTCCGTGCCGCCGTTATAACTGACCACGTAATCGCGGCCCTGTACCAAAGTTGTTTCGCCCTGGGTCACGCTGACAGACGGAGCGTGCGCTGTCCCGTCGTAAGTCACGTCTGCAATCGGCTGTACGATCACCTGCGGCTTTTGCGGTTCGGTTATTTCGAACGGCAGTGTCAGCGTCCCGGTGAAGTTCCCAATACCGTACACCGTCATCTCGTAACTGCCGACGTCGGTGGCTGTGTTGCCGGACACCGTGAAATCGGCCTGCAGACCGTTGATCGACAAACTGTTCACAGTGAAAGTCTGCTCGCTGCCTGTATATGGCCTGTGAGCCTCAAATTCGGCCTGTGCTGCGTTTATGGGCAGCGGCTGGATATTTGCCGAGGTATATAGGTCAAAAACGTCTCTGAGGTCAAAATCGGCGGTCCTGTGGTTGTCAGTACCGATCAGTTCAACGTCGGTAACGGTCACAGAAGCCCCAAAATCGCTCTGTGAGGCCAGGAAGGTCCCCTGTATGCGCAAATATGCCGTTTGTCCTTCAAAGGGGCCTGTAAGGCAAATTTGGGCGTCTGTTATCGTTGCGTTCGTCGTTCCGTCATAGTACTTGTCCTGTGCCTGCAGCTTCAGCCCCGAAAGATCGAGCCGATACGGTTTGATTTCGTATTCGTGCTGCAGGTCCGCAGGGAGTTGATATCGTGTCCCCAAAACGGCCTGCGTCGCCGCATCGCAGACGACCCGTGCCCGATACCTGCCGGCATGAATCATGCTGCGGTCGCCGGGATCGTTTTGACCGTCAAGCGGCGTGTAAACGATGGTCGGCAGCCACTGCAAATTGCCGTCTTCATCGATGAATGCTGCGCGCGCGTGCCCCTTTTTGTCTGTGCCGTCATACGTATCGTTCATCGTGGTCCACACCAGCGCTACCGTGATTTTTCCATCGTTTTCAGTATCACTTTTCAACCCGTTTTCACCCTTGATTTCGCAGAATCGCAGGCGTTTTTCCAGATTGTTTTCCACCCATTCGGCAAGCGGTATTGTTGGCCCGCGTGCCTGGTCACGCTCTGCTTTTTGCTCCGCAAAGAAGGCGACAAAGGCCAAAAGGAAAACGATTGTAAGGGCTGCTGCCGTTAATCGAACCAACGTTGCGGTGCTCCATTCCTCCCGTGCACCGTGTGCCATTTTATCACGCTCCTTCCTTTCTTCTTTTCATTATTCTATCATATTCCCGCAATTTGTAAATATCCGCACAAAAATCATTGTCAAATCCACGTTTGTATGATACAATAGCGCCGAGTTTTAGATTGACAATTCACTGACTGCCGAAAACGGCAAAAGGGAGTTCACTATGAAATTAATTTGGTCCAACTTTAAGCGTTGGTGGCTGCCCCGCATGCCGCTGGCAACGGTAACGCTGCTGTGCTCGATTGCCGGTATGGTCAGCGATTTAATCATGCCGCTGCTCGGTGCGGATATCATCAACTATTTCTTTTCCGATCATACGGTGGATGAAAACGATTTGTTCGCGTCGCTGTTTGCCGACCGGACGCTGACCGACCTGCAAATCTTCGGTAAGGTTGCCCTGGTCTTCGGCATTCTCGTCGTCGTACGCATCTGCTTCATTTACCTGAAGAATATCACGAGGCAGTACAACGCCGTCGGTATGGAAACCGAGATGCGTGACGTTACGTATCGCAGATTGATGGAACTTGACAGCAGCGCCATTGCTTCCGTCAATACAGGCGAGCTGATGACGATCATCGACCGTGACGTTATCAATATGAAGGACCTATTTTCCGGCAGTTTGCTGCAGATATTCGAGGCCGCGTTCGTCATTGCCGTTTCAACGGGATTTTTAATCAAGCTCAGTCCCGTCCTGCTCATCATGCCCGTTTTGTTCATTCCTTTCTTCTACGTAACCCTGCGCCGCTACACACGCAGGATGAGAGAGCTCAGCAACGACCTGCGTGACGCGACGTCCGACCTGAACCTGGCCGTCAACGAGAACGTACGCGCCGTACGCATCGTACGCTCCTTTGCCAACGAAGAACGCGAGAAACAGCGCTTCTACGCCTCCAACCATATGCAACGCGATTTGCGCGAAAGAAACGACCGCGTTTCCGCCAAGTACAGCTCACTGTTTTCTTTCTACAACCAGCTTGCTTACGTTATCACACTTGCCGTCAGTGCCTTTTTGGTCATGCGCGGCAATATCCTTTTGGGTTCGCTTTCCGCCGCCACCACCTACGTGCTCAAGATTATGGGACAGATTTCCGGCATTTCCGGTATTCTCGGCACGATGCAGTACCAAACCGTCTGTATGCAGCGCATTCAGAAATTTATGGATTTGCCTGTCAATATCAAGGACGGCACCAATGAAATCGATCCGGGGCCCGCGCCGCATTTTGCCATGCACGACGTCACCGTCACGCTGGACGGCACCGACGTGCTCAAGCACGTCAATCTGGATATTCCCCACGGCAAGAAAATCGGCATCATGGGGGAGACCGGTTCCGGCAAGAGCGTGCTGCTCAAATCCCTTTCCCGTGTTTACGACGCCTCATCCGGCGAGATTACCGTCAACGGCGTCAACGTCAAGGATATTCCGCTGGAAACGCTGCGGCATCAATTCGGCTACGTGTTCCAGGACGTCTTCCTGTTCTCCCACACCATTGACGCCAACATCGCCTACTACGATACCGAGGCCGAAACGGCGGCTGTGGAAGATGCTGCCAAAACGGCCGAAGCCCATAATTTTATCGTCAAACTGCCGCAAGGCTATGAAACCGAAGTCGGCGAACGCGGCGTCGGTATTTCCGGCGGTCAAAAGCAGCGTGTCTCCATTGCACGCGCTCTTTTAAAGCAAGCACCCGTGCTGGTGCTGGACGATGCCTCGTCCGCACTGGATATGGCAACGGAACGCCGCGTGATGGAGGGCATCAAAGAACGTTGTCCCGACGCCACGATTTTGATTGCGGCACACCGCGTCACCTCGGTTCTCGACTGTGACGAGGTCCTGTACCTAGACAACGGCGAGGTTGTTGAACGCGGCACGCCGGAAGAACTGTTACAAATGAACGGCCGCTTTGCCCACGTCTATCAGCTGCAGCAGGCACCGTCCAACACCGTGGACGATAAGGCCTACGGGGTATCCGATGACGAAGGAGGTGACGCACAATGAAACGCAATACCTACAACGCCAAGGAAAAGCCGGAAGAAGCGGCGCCCAAACTGTCCGTCGGTCAGTTCAAGCGTCTGGCCCTGTATGCGCTGCCCCACAAAAAGATTTTCATGCTGGTCTTCACGCTGGTCGTTTTCTCCTCTGTTATTTCATTCGTGCCCAGCTTTCTTTTGCGTCATATCATCAATGAGGTAATTCCGACGCAGGACGAGCGCAAACTGTACACGTATTGCGGCGGCTTACTGCTGCTGGCCCTTTTGCAAATCGTCATTCCCTGGATCTACGGCGTATTGCTGCGCGTCCGCACGGACCGCATCATCGCCCAAATCCGCGACGACTTCTTCGACAAACTGCAGGCGCTGTCCTTCGACTACTTTGACAGAACGCCCGTCGGCAAAATCACCGTCTGCGCCACGGGGTACATCGACAACATCAGCGAGTTTTTTGCCAACTATCTGGTTTCCTTCATCGTTAATATCCTGCAAATCGTCATCGTGACGGTCTGCATGCTGGTCATATCCCCGATTCTGAGCGCCGTCATTTACGGTTCCATCCTGCCGCTGCTGCTTTGCTTTACGCTGTTGCGCAGAAAGAGCAAAAAGCTGTTCCGCCGTTTGAATGCCTGCGACAGTAACCGTGCCGCCTTCACCCAGGAATCCATTCAGGGTGAACGCATCATCAAAAGCTTCAACCGCTCGGCGCAGAACGAGGTCCTCTACCGCGACGTTGTGCACGGCGAATGTCTGCACGTTTGGTACAAAACGTTTTTGAACCTTGAATTGTTCAACCCCACGTTCGAACTGTTTTGGAACGCCGCCTCGATTTTGCTGTACTTCGTCGCCATCGTCTGCATGCAGCGCGGCGTTGCCGGTATGGACGCCGGTACCATTATTTTGTTCATCAACTACTTAGGGTATTGCTCCGGTCCCTTCCTGTCCTTCTCTTCCATTCTGCAAAACCTTGCGTCGGTTTCCAGTTATTTGGAACGCATCTTTGCCGTGATGGATACCCCCTGCACTATTGCGGATAAAGAGGATGCCGTCGAACTGAGCGACGTCCGCGGCAAGGTCGAATTCGACCATGTGACCTTTGGGTACAAACCCGGCATTACGATTTTGGATGATATCAATCTGTCCGTAAACCCGGGCGAAATGATTGCCCTGGTCGGTCCGACAGGCGCCGGCAAAACGACGTTTATCAACCTCTTGACCCGCTTCTATGAAGCCAACGAGGGACAGGTACGTCTCGACGGCCGCGACGTGCGGGACTACACGCTGCATTCGCTGCGCACCCACGTCGGCGTCATCATGCAGGATCCCTTCATTTTCAAAGGCACGTTGATTGACAATATCCGTTACGGTAAACCCGATGCCACCGACGAGGAATGTATCCGTGCAGCCGAGCTCATTCACGCCGATAAAGTCATCAACCGCTTCCCCGAAAAGTATCAGCATTTGGTCGGTGAAAACGGCGACGGTTTGTCTGCCGGCGAAAAGCAGATGCTGTCCATGGCCCGCATTATCTTAAAGAATCCCGCCGTCATCATTTTGGACGAGGCGACCAGTTCCATCGACTCCGAAAACGAGCACCTGATTCAGGAAGCACTGAGCGAAGTGCTCAAGGGCAAGACCTCCTTCGTCGTCGCGCACCGCCTGTCCACGATTCGCAGTGCCGATAGAATTTTGTACATTGCCGACCACGGCATTGCCGAGGAAGGCAATCACGAACAACTGATGGCGAAAAAAGGTCTTTACTACAAGCTCAATCAGCGCGTTTAGGCGTGAAGTTTAGCTCTCCCTAAACTATTATTCACTGTTCACGCCGCATTAAATGCTTTCCGGTCACGGCTTTCGCCCTGCCCGACGCATTTATCTGAATGATGATTATTCTACGATTACAACTGCAGGAGGCACGTATGAGCATATTGCAAAAGCTTTTTCACAGTAAGAACCCAAAAAGTCCGCTGTTCCGTTGGGAAAAGGCACGCGACATCGTGCGCTACCGCATCAAGTACGTGACCGAAAAACTGGTGGACGGCGACGCCGGCGTCGACTGCGCCTACGACGGCGGTATGGACAACACCCAGGACGTCGTCATCGGGCACGAGGGCGATATGCAGATTATCGACAAGGACCTGGTCGTCGTCTGCGCCGGTGAAGTGCTGTTCCGCTGCCCCGTCGTCGACCTGTCCATTTGGACGCTGATGTCGGGCGACGGCGTGGTGCTGACCGGCCGCGACAAAGAACACGAGGACAAAATGCGCACCATTACGGTGTATTACATTTATTACATTGACAACAGAAACATTAATAAATGAACCGTGTCGTGCCAACGTGACACGGTTCAGTGAAATGCACTTCGTGCGTGAAATGTGTCAAGGCACGTGAAATGCGCAAGCGCGTGAAATGTGCGGCAAGCCGCACGTTAAGGTAAAAAAAGGGAGCCGTGACGGCTTCCTTTTTTGTTGGATTAAATCTCTATTCGGCGGCAATGAACTGAAAAAACGGGAGGGGAGACCCCTCCCCTACAACCATGTGTTTTTCTAAAGGCTGAACTTGGATGAACAAAATGTCATTCCTATCGGCGGGCCCGTACCAATGGCAATGTAACTCAAAGCCGTCTCCTTGGGGTATATCCCGCCGGGGGGAGTAGGGGGACCGGCTCTGCCGGTGGAAGGAGTTCATCATACAAATGCATCTCAACTCAACCCACAAAAGCGGCATTATGATGGCATTTTGTACGGTCCGTGCCCTTTTTCACTTTGTAACTTCACAAGCCAATGGGAAAAAGAGTGCAGAATGGACGAAAGCCTAGCGTCGCCGTACTGGGTACGGCAGTCGACGGCTTTCGTTCATAGCACAAAACGTTTTATTTGATGGAAGTTTTGACCGGAACGGGCAAAACTAATCCTTAGAACTGCAAGCAACATTATTAGAAGGCATCTCATTCAGAGATTGAAAAGACACAACTCGTTTTGTGCGGTCTGTGCCTTTTTCACTTGGCTTTCACCAATCTTTCCAGCAGCGGATAGATCGACTTCATCATGCAATAGTGTCCCAAATCGTTGGGATGGCACTTATCGTTGGTGCACAGCTCGGGGCGCACGCCCTGTCCCGTGAAGAAATCGGCACCGTTGATATAATACACGTTCTTATCGCCTGCAGCCAGCGCGTTTTTATAGGTCTGCTCGATAATGGCGCGGCGCTCGTCGGAATCCTGTTCAGACCAGCAACCCAGTTCCGGGTGCGACATAAAGATGACGGGCGTATTCGGGTGCGCGGCGCGGTAGCGTTTGAAGAAGGGCTCGTGCGTGTCGCGCAGGTAGGCGGGATCGGGGGCATTGTGGTCGTAGTCCATAACAAAGACAGACACGTCCTCGACACCGCACAGGAACTCGCCGATGGCGGGTTCTGCCTTGGCACTGCCGGAGAAACCGTAGTTGTAGAAGTCAACGTCGAGCAGACGACAGGCCATGCAGTTGTAATAGTTGGGCACCTTGCTGCAGCAGCCGCCCTCGGTAATGGAAGAGCCGTAGAACAGCACGTGGTGCGGGTAGGTGTAGGGGCTTGGGCCCTCAATCTTGGCACCGTCGGGGATCTCGACAATCGCATCCTTCGTCACCTCGTTGCGGGGCAGCCACAGCGTCACGTCGATCATACCGTGGGGATTCTTGAAAGTACCGCTGAAGGTCAGTTTATCACTGCCGTACCCGTTCGGGAAGAAATGACCGGCGTATTCGGATGCCTCACCGCGGCCGAAGTACACGTAACCGGACTGACAGGAAAAAATGCTGACGCCGATATCGGGGTTGAGCGCCTCCAACGTCACCGTGAACTTGATTTCTTCCGCGTCGGTGCGGAAGCACAACCGTGCGCCGGGCACGCGGCGGGGCAGCGGGCTCTTGGCGAACCATTCGTTCATGCCGGCGGCCACTTCGGGCGGCAGGCGGCGTAACTCGCCGTCCTTTTCAAAATAGGGCAATCCGTGGACCTCCACAGGTTTATCATAATGATGGAAAATTTGCATTTCTATATCCTTCTTCCTGTTATGTTTTTAAAGTAACGATGCACAAATACCATGCAGCAGCACAGCCGCTGCCGGATCGACGTCAGGCTGCGTCAACTTGGTCGTATTGAGATAAATCGTGCCCTGTCCGACTTTGAAACCGGCCAGCGCCCACAGCAGTGCATAGGCGCCCTGCGGCTTGTAGAACCCGGTTTGGAAAGCGGGCATAACGACCTCGTCCGGCGTCGCATCGGTTTGGAAAATCCAGTGCGGGAAGGCACCGCCGAAATAGCGGCAGGGCAGGATGCCCGGTCGGAATCCGCGCAGGAAGGGATGGTCGGTGACCAGTGCTTCCTTGTGGTACAGCCAGTCCTCGTAGTACGTTATCGTCAAATCCGCAGGCAGACCGAATGACGCGAGCTCGCCGCCCTGTGCCATAGTGCAGGGAGCGTTGCGGTCTAAAGCCACCACGCGTTTGCAGGTGCCGTTTTGTGCCGCACGGAAAGCGGCGGCGGTCACGTCACGGCCGCAATCGCCCAGCAGGACGGCATCGGCACTTTCAGTACCCGTATAGGACGTCAGCGTCACCCCGCAGGCCGTCAAAAAGGCCCTTTGCGCCTCGTTGAGTCCTGCAGCGGCAATTGTACCCTGCAGCGGTTCTAATGCACTTGTATTGCAAACACGGAAGGGTTTGTGCCGTCCCATGGGAGCACCGACCGACCGCAGCGTGGCGTACAGTTCGTATTCGCCGCCCGGCACGTTCAACGTGATAACTTTGTGGATAATCGGGATGGCCATACCGTCACTTGCACGCACGATAAAGTCCTGTGAGAAACGTTCCAAAATGCCCTGCGGACCGCCGACGGCAAAGTCGGCCGTGTAGGTGCCGGGTGCCAGCACGCCGGCGTTGGCCAGCGAGGCTTCCACGGTAAATGGTTTACCGGCAAAGACGTGGGGCGGCACGAACAGGCAGAAACGCAAATCGGCCCAGCCGTCCTCCAGCGCGTCAAACACCTCGGGTTTCATGCGGCGGAACTGGCTCCACAGGCCCTCACCGCACCAGCCGTGATCGTTCATACCGGTCAAACTGTACCCGCAAACCAAAGGATTGGCACGCAGGCAATCAAACATATCCAAGCGGTCGCGTGCCGACAAACGCTGGCTTTCACGCAGCATCCACTCCGGGAAGGGATAACCGCTGTGTTTGTCCAGCCCCAAGCGTTCCCAGTCGGCCATCAGTTTTTTGGCTTGGGAGGATATCCACGCGACGTCCTCTAGGTTCTGTACGTCCACCTTATCGATGCGCGTCTGTTCAAAATGGCGCCACTCTTCTATGACGTTAAACAAGGGTCCGATGCCCGTTTCCGACACGAAGATGGGCTTGGTTCCCGGCACGTTGCCGTAAAACCGCAGCCCGTTTTCGGACGTGGGGGAAAGCGGTACCTCGACGTAGGGGTGCACGTCGCCGACGGCGTAACCGATATCGGTAATCCAGCCGTTTTCTTCATATCTGTCCCAATAGTTGCGTTTGGTTTCGGTGCGCGTCATACCGCGTCCCTCGTCGCCCCAGGTCGTCTGCCAGACAAGATCCCCAGGGTTGGCAACGCGGCCCTGCGCGGGATCCTGGTCCCACGAACCGCTGCCCAAAATCACAACGTGCTCGGTATCGTATTGCCGTACCGTCGGCAAAAATTCCTTAGCATGCAAATAGACAGGATCGTCCCCCATCGTCTCGTTGAGCAGGCCGACTAAAGACAAACAGACGTGGTTGCGGTCGCGTTTGATCCAGCCGATGGTATTTTCGTCAAAGCGGCGCAAAATAGCGGGGAGGGCACCGGGCTCCCCGGCAGCACCCTGTTCACCCAGGCACCAGCCGCCCTGCCCCTCATCGTACAGCAACAGTCCGATTTCATCGCAGAAGTCAACCTGCTCGGCCGGAAAGCAGCCGGCGATGGCACGCACGGCGTTAAATCCGGCCGCCTTGGCCAGCACGAAGTCGCGGCGGATTTGCTCCGGCAGCACCGGCATCATCTGCCCCACGGGGTAAATGCTGCCGCTGTGGGTACATTTTAAAAAGATGCGGCGGCCGTTAAGCGTGAACCAACCGTCCTGCACGACAAAAGTCTTAAAGCCGATGCGCTGCGTCAGCGTCATTGCCTCGCGATAGGTCAGCGTCAGCGTTGCAGTATACAAATACGGGTCGTCGATATCCCACAGGTGGGGATGCGGCACCGGCATGGAAAGCGTCACGGCCTGTTCCCTCTCCCCCGTCAGGACGAACGGCAGCGTCACGCTGCCCTGCCCCATGGTACGGTCACCTGTCAATGAAAGCGTCAGCGAAGCTTCGCCGTCAGCGCACGTCGGGTTGAAAACACAGGCGTCGACAATCACCTTTTCCGCCTGCGCGTCGGCAACGATATGCGTGTCCATCGCCGTCAAATACACGGCAGGCACCACCGACAGGCTGACGTGGCCGTTGATACCGCCGCAGTTCAGTGTCGAACCGGCGTTCCACCCCATACGCTTGTTGCGGTGGGGCGTGGCATACAGTGTCAACCCGTCGTGCGGGGTCATTTCGGTATTGATTAACCGCACGGCCAGGCGGTTCATGTCGGATTTCAATACGTCGGTCACGTCAAAGACGAACGGCACGTCGGGCCCCTCGTGGTCGCCGAGTAACTTGCCGTTGAGGTACACCTGCGCATAATAGTCGACACAACCGAAGCGCAGCAGCGCCCGGTGCCCCGCAGGCACCGATACAGGCCCTTCAAATGCCGTATAATAGACGAAGACGCCGTGCTGTGCGGGAAAGGCCATTTGCACAATAGAGGGCATAGGAATGGCTTTGGCGCCCGCCGGGGCCGCCGTCAAACTGCCGGGGCAAATGCCGGCGTCGTCATTCCACGGGGCGACAACCCACGCGGCACTGTCCAAATTCATTTCATATTGCATGATGGTTTACCTCCGTAATATTGGGAGTAAAAATAGTTTGTGCCTTTTTAAGCGGCGTACCAAGCCGCTTGAGAGGAAGGGGGGTAATCTGTGCCTTTTTCAAGTGGCGTACCAAGCCGCGTGAAAAAGAGTGCAGAATGGACGAAAACCTAGCGTCGCCGTACCCAAGTACGGCAGTCGACGGTTTTCGTTCATAGCAAAAAAATACAAACAAATGGACATTTTGAACGCACGTTCAAAATGAATCCGCAGAACTGAATACAGTAGAACGCCAAAATAAAAAGTGATTTGGCATTTCATGATTTCTTCTTGTTTTTTGCGGTCTGTGCCTTTTTCAGGTGGCGTCAATCCAAAGTGATTTTGCGTGCGCTGCATCCCGCAAAATCCGTAATGAGCATCGTCTTACCGCCCGCTGTCGTTATTTCGGCGTTGCAGTGCAAGTGGCCGCAAACAATCAATTTGATTTGGGGGCACTCGTCGACGAACTTTAGGAATGCATCGGTTTCGGGCGTGGTGTGCTGCTCGTCGTACCGATGCTCGCTGTACAGCGTCGTGATGCTGTCCGGTACACCGCATTGGTAGAGCGGTGCCAGGGGAGATTTGCCCTCTGCCACGGCCTTGAGATACGCCGCACCGTCCTCACCGGGGTATGCGTTCGGCACGTACAGGGGAATATGCATGCCCAATACGATGGGGTAGCCCTTGGCGGCCTCCGTCTTGAGCAGCAGCAATTGCCGCTCGGTAAATTCATAATAGGAGTTATCCACGGCGACGAAGTTGACACCGCCCACCGTGCGGGAGCAAAATTCGATACTGCCCGGCCAGCGGTTCTGTACGGCGTTATAACTCTGCATTTTGTAGGCAAGGTCCTCGCGCGCCTCGCCCACGTATTGGCTGAACTCGTGGCTGCCGGGGGTGGCAATCAGTTTGCCGGCACAGCGGCGTTTGACTTCTGCCAGCATATCCAGCGTGCCGTAACCGACCAAATCGATCGTATCGCCCGTGTTGAAAATAACGTCGATGCTGTCATCTTTTGCAGCGGCGTCGAGCAGGTCGTAAAACGCACCGATATATTGTTCGCCCATCGGCGTACGCCCGGCAAACGAGGCACGACGGTCGCAGGCTTTTTGGCGTTTGCGTTCGCAGTCGCGGCCGCTCCAGCCGGACAGGTGCGCGTCCGTCACGTGCAGAAAAGTCACGGGCTTTGAAAGGCCCAAATGAAAGGTATTTTTGATAATTTGTTCGTCACGCAGCACGGCAACGTCCCTCCGAAAGCAATTAAAATAATAGGAGTATTCTTTTTATCACTATTATAGCCGTAAAGTTTTCACCCGTCAATAATTATGGTTGTAAAGGTATACTTTATGTGCTATACTAATCGCAACTTATGACACCAATTTGTTTTGTGCGGTCTGTGCCTTTTTCACAGGCCATGGAGGAACAAATGAAACACGTATTTATCGACTGGTCCGAAGTTGAATCCAGCTACGGTGTTGCACTGCCCGGTTATTACCCCTTAAACGCCTCGCCCGTCGGCGTGAAAATCGTCGGCCACACACCGACCTTTGCCGCACAGCCAATCCTTTTGGCCGACAAACCCTGGGAAGGCAGCACCGTCAACGAATACAGCACCTTGCTCAAAATCGGTGACGAGTACCGCCTGTATTACGAGGCCTTCGGTCCCAAATACTGCCTGTGTATGGCTTCGTCCAAAGACGCGGTCCATTGGGAAAAGCCCTCGCTCGGCGTCTGTGATTTTAACGGTTCCAAAGACAACAATATCGTGTGGGATGCCGACGGCACGCACGGCTTTACCGTACTGTACGAAGCGGATGCACCCGCTGATGAACGATTTAAAATGGTATATACTACTTTCGTGCCGGTGGACGGCGGGCCCGAAAACGGCGGCAGCTGGCTGGTCACAACCAAATTGGCCTGCTCGCCCGACGGGCTGCACTTTACCACCGTCGGCGACGCCTGCCGCGGCGGCGATACGCAATCGTCGTTTTTGCGCGATCCCAATACCGGGAAATATCTACTCTATACCAAATCCAATGACCCGAGCGGTCCCTGCCGCCGTACCATCGTGCGTATGGAGGGGGAAACACCGCTCTCCCTCGGCAATCCCGAACTGATGCTGTATACCGACCCGCACGATGCGCCCGACGTCGACCACTACACGTCGGCCGTTAACGTCTGGCCGGGCGCATCGGGTGCCTACGTGGCGTTTCCCGCCTTTTTTGCCCACACGGCCGACACCGTGAATATTCAGCTGTACACGTCCCGCAACGGCAAGACCTGGTACCGCCCGCTCGGTACTGCACCGTTTGTCGACTGCACGCCTGCCCTGCCCAGCCACTATTGCGGGTGCGGCATCGGCGACTGCGGTGACGGCAATTGGTTCGTCGTGGTCGGCAGCGGTGACCACGGGCACAACGGCTACGCCGGCAACAAATCCGTGCTGCGCCGTGCTATTGTCCGTGAAGACGGCTTTACGTCCATCCGTGCCGACGGCGAAGGGACCTTTGTTACCTGCGAGCTGTCGTCTCCCATCACACAAATGACGCTCAACGCGACAGGTTCCGTGCGCGTTGAAATTGTCGACCGCCTGGAATGCAAACCCATCCCGGGATTTGAAGCGGATACCTGCCGCCTCTCGCCCGTGCCGGGCAACAGTGCCCAACAGACCGTCACGTGGGCAAAGCCCCTGTCCGAACTGCCCAAGGGACCTTTCCGCATCAAATTCTATTTGACCAACGCCGATATTTATGCCTATTCGATTTAAGACGTGAGGTAATGCCGTGTCCGCCATCATTTATGCCCGCGATGCCGGTATTCTGCCCGGCAGTGCATCCTACGTACAGAACGCCGTTAATGCCCTCTTGCAAACCCACAACAAAGACTGTACGATTGTCTTTGATGCGGGGGAATATCATCTGCGCCCGTCGCGACAGATGGCCCTGTCCCAGTCCAATTCCACACCTGTACCGTCGCACGACGTCGGGCTTGTGATGGAACAGTGTGACAACGTCACGCTGGACTTTTCGGGCAGCGTGCTGTATTGCTCGGGGCAAATGTTGCCCCTAGCCCTGCTTACCTGCCGGCACGTTACGGTGCAAAACGTTACTCTTGACTGGCAAAAGCCTCTGTTTGCCGAAGGCATTGTGACGGCCTGCGGTACAGGCTTTATTGATCTATTCATCAACCCTATTTTATACCCGCACCGCTTTGAAGATCATTGGTTAACCTTTGATTGCGGGAACGGGGAGTGGTACGCGCTCAACCGCTGGACGGATATCCAATTCACCCCCGACACCAAGGTGGTCGTGCCCGGGAGCGGCGACAATTTCAGTCCCACCGCCATCGACGACCTGGGGGAAAACGTCTACCGCTTCTACGCACCGCACTGCGACGCAACCGTCGGCAACATCTTCGTGCTGCGTGTAGCGCAGCGCATCAATGCCGGTATCTTTTTGGAAGACTGCGTCGATACAATGCTGCGCGGTGTCACAATCTACTGCACCGGCGGGCTGGGGATTTTGGCCCAGTTTTGCGACACGCTGACCTATGATCACGTCACGTTTGCCCCCAACGCAGAAACGGGCCGTAAAATAGCCAACGGCCACGACGACGGGCTGCATATCACCTGCTGCCGCGGCACCGTCACGGTGGAGCACTGTTCCTTTGCGGGACTGATGGACGACCCCATCAACGTGCACACCTGCAGCGTCACGGCCGACAAAATGATAGATGAACGCACCGTGTTATGCCGCTACCGCCATCCCGCCGCCCAAAACTTTCTGTACTGGGCGCGCCCCGGTGACAACGCGGTTTGGCTGGACCGTGCGCACATGAATCAGCTTGCCGTCGGCAATGTGACCGCCTATCGTCTGTTGACACCGGACACCTTTGCCTTAACGTTTGATGTACCCGTACCTGCGGATATCGCCGCACGGGTGAATGCCGACAGTGAGGCGCTGGCGCTGGACAATCTATCCAATCATGCCGATTTTTATTGCCGGCGCAACGTCTTCGGCAGCGGCCGCGCCCGCGGACTGCTCGTCACGACGCAGGGGCACGTAGAAATTACCGACAACGTCTTCTCTTCGTCCGGCTCGGCCATCCTGTTATCCGGGGACGCCAACGGCTGGTTTGAAACGGGCGCCTGCCGCGACGTAACGATTAAAAATAACGTCTTTACAGCTGACTGTTTCACCAGTGATTACGAGTTCTGCCGCGGCGTTATCAGTCTATGTCCCGTCATTCCCAAGCCCGACGCATCACTGCCCTATCACCAAAACGTGTGCATAACGGGAAACGTGTTCCAAACGAAGAACGGGCCGCTGCTCTACGCGCTTTGCACGCGCGGGCTGACGTTTACAGACAACGTGATACCGTCCGACGTTCATGAGCCCGTTGTCACCGAGTACTGCAGCGACACTCAACTTAAATAGAATACCTTTTTGCATTGATTCCGAAGCCAAATGAAAAATAGTGCAGAATGAAGGAAAGCCTAGCGTCGCCGTACTTAGTACGGCAGTCGACGGCTTTCATTCATAGCACAAAACATATCAAATGAATGGAAGTTTTGACCGGTACGGGAAAAACTATTCCTTAGACCACCAATTCAACACCAAACAATTAGCCTTAAATGCACAACTCGTTTTGTGCGGTCTGTGCATTTTTCAGAAGGCGATTTAGGAGGAAACTACTATGATACATCCCAATCTGTTTTTCACCAAACAGGACGTAGAAAACTACCGCGCCAAAATGGCGGTGAACGAAGCCGCCAAGGCCAAATACGACGCCGCCGTAGCCGACGTCGAGAAGATTCTGGAAGAGCCGTTTATCACCATTGAAGATTGCGACAAACACAACTTCGGTATGCTGCGCGACCAGACCAATCGTTTCCTGGACACTCTTGGTTTCAAGTACCTGTTTGAGGGCGACGAGCGCTGCCTGCAGAAGCTGAAAGAAGCCGTACGTTGGTTCTGCTCCTGGCCCCGCTGGTATTCCCTGGACTACAAAAACCGAAAACCCCTGCCCTGGCACAGCGACCTATTCTCTACGGCAGCCGCCATGTCCTTGGGTAAGATTTACGATATCATTCACGACGGCTTAACACCCGACGAACAAAAGGAACTGGCCGAGGCACTCTACAAAACGGGTATTGAGCCCGCCTTCCGTGATTGGCTATACCACGACACACGTCTGCATTGCGTTGATTCCATGGGTCACAACTGGTGGGCTGTCTGCATCTGTGAGCCCGGCATGGCCTTCGTCGCCATTGCCGACCATCTTGACCCTGCCCTGGTTGCCCGCGTACGCAACGAAATTGACGATGCGCTGGTGTCCTTCTTGGCATTCAACGGCAATCCCATGTTCAACAAGATCCGCACCTACGATGAAAAGGGTCTGTTCTACGAGAGTATGAGCTACGGCGACTACGCAACGGGCACACTGTTCAACTACCTGTCCTGCGAGGAGCGCGCTTTCGGCCGCAACGAGCGCGTACGCGCCGCCATTCCCGCCGGCATTGCCGACGCCATTATCGCCTACGGCTATCCGACCGAAAAGGACGGCAAGAACAGTTACATCGTTTTGAACTTCGGCGACTGCGACCACAACAATCGCTTTACGGGTGCCGGTGCCGGCGCTCTGCGTCTGGGCCTGGATAATTCCGCCCTGCGCGCCGCCCTTGCCTGTGACGACTTCAGCCTGTGGAATGAGATCAGCGGCGTCTGCGCCGCGGACCTCAAGGGCGACTGGGCAACGGCCCCCACGCGCATGTACTTCCCGCATGGTTTCGCTATGTTGCGCGACAGCTGGAAGCCCAACGCCACGCTCTTGGGTATCAAGTCCGGCTACGCCTGGAACCATTCCCACAACGACGCCGGTTCCTTCATTATCTTCCACAAGGGCAATCCCTTCTTTATCGATTCCACCTGCTGCGATTACAGCAACGAGATTTACCGCGACTACTACTGCCAGGACGTTGGCCACAACGTTCTGCGCGTCGGCCACGAAGGCCCCCTGCACGACAACGTACACTTTGCCACCAAGGTGCCGGGCCGCATTGACGAGCACGTCGAGGGCGACGGCTTCGTCTACGTCCGCGCCGACTGCGCCGGTCCCCGTCTGCACCTTTGCACCCGCATGTACCGCAACTTCGTTTGGATTGACAACCGCATTCTGCTTTTGCTGGACGAAGTATTCTGCAACGAGCCCAACGACGTGCAGTTCCTGCTCCACTACAACGGCACGTGCGAGGCCAACGGCAACGTGCTTGATTTCCGGTACGAGGGCGCAACGGGTCGCCTGACCACGCTGGCTCCCACGCTCATGGCACACAACTACGCACATGGGCATCCGCACCATCAGCCCGACGTGGACATGGTCTATCTGGAGCTCTCCACCGTCGACAAGTCCCTACGGCATCTGCTGCTCCATTCTCTGGAACTTGAGCCCCAGGACCACAATACCAAAATCGAGGTGTTGGGCACCGACGCCGATATGGTCCGCGGTATCCGTGTGGCAGACGAAGACAAGACGACGACGGTGTGGTTCAACCGCAACGCCGACGGACGCTACATGCACGACAACTCCATTATCACCATCGACGGCTACGAGACCGACGCGTACATGCTGATTCAAACCGAAGGTCCCGCGCGCACGTCCCAAATGTTGGCCGTCGGCTGCAGCTTCTTACGCAAGGACGGCAAGGTATTACACGGCTCGTTCGAGAAGCAGACTTTTACGATTAATTTATAAGATACTTAAAGGGGAGCTTTTTATAAAAGCTCCCCTTTAAAACCCCGCAAAACTTTTTATAAAGATAATTAGAATTATATCCCAACCACGTAATAATACATAGATCAAATGGGAAAGTTTTTGAAGGGTCAAGGGAAACTTTTTATTAAAAAGTTCCCCTTGCGTCCCCCCGCGTCCCTCGCGTCCCTTCATTATATAAACAACACCCCGCGGATGACTCCGCGGGGTGTTGTTGTATTAAGCGTAACTTATATTATTTGTAGAGTTCGCTCATCTTCTGCAGATGCTCGTACTTAGCCTTAGCAGCAGCTTCAGCCTTATCGAACAGTTCGGCAGCTCTTTCCGGGAATGCCTGCTCGAGACGTGCATAGCGGTTCTCGGAACGGATGAAGGTCTTATAGTCAGCGGTCGGAGCCTTGGAGTCAACCGTCAGCTTGTTCTCGGACAGAGTCGGATTGAAGCGGAACATCTGCCAGTAACCGGCCTCAACAGCCTTCTTCATTTCGAGCTGGCAGTTCACCATACCGCCCTTAACACCGTGCATTTCGCAGGGAGCGTAGCCGATGATCAGGGAAGGACCGTTGTAAGCTTCAGCTTCGGTCAGAGCCTTGAGCAGCTGGTTCATATCAGCGCCCATAGCAACCTGAGCGACGTAAACGTAGCCGTAGGACATAGCGATTTCAGCCAGGTTCTTCTTACCGATGGCCTTACCGGCTGCAGCGAACTGTGCAACCTGACCGATGTTGGAAGACTTGGAAGCCTGTCCGCCGGTGT
>DCGU01000040.1:840-2583 GCA_002315325.1 Clostridiales bacterium UBA1770 | reverse complement strand
CTTCGGTATCGAAGACGAAGACGTTAACGTTTTCGCCGGAAGCCAGGACGTGGTCCAGACCGCCGAAACCGATATCGTATGCCCAACCGTCACCACCGAAGATCCAGATGGACTTCTTGGACAGGAACTGCTTGTTGGCCAGGATTTCGCGGCCGACGCAGTTTTCACCGCAAGTGGGAACCTTAGCTTCCAGAGCGGCAACCAATTCCTTGGTAGCAGCTTCGTTAGCGGCACCGTCTTCTACGGTTGCCAGGTAAGCGTCAGCGGCAGCCTTGAGGTCAGCGGGAATGCCTTCCTTGGCGGCCAGTTCCTTCACCTTTTCAATCATGCGGTTACGGATGGTCTTCTGACCCATAGCGATACCGAAGCCGTGCTCTGCGTTATCCTCGAACAGGGAGTTAGCCCAAGCGGGACCGCGGCCGGTTTCACGGTTAACCGTGTAAGGCGTAGCGGGAGCGGAACCACCCCAAATGGAGGAACAACCGGTAGCGTTGGAGATAATCATTCTCTCACCGAACAGCTGTGTAACCAGACGAGCGTAAGAAGTCTCGGCACAGCCTGCGCAGGAACCGGAGAACTCAAGCAGAGGCTGCTTGAACTGAGAGCCCTTTACAGTAGTGTTGATGATATCCTTCTTCTCGGATACGTTGGCAACGCAGTAGTCGAATGCGGCCTGCTGGAACAGACCCTTTGCCTGGGGAACCATTTCGATAGCCAGCTTGGGAGCGGCAATCTTTGCGGCTTCCTTAGCGGCTGCCTTAGCGTCCAGATCGGGCTGCTGCTCGGCAACAGCCTTAGCGGCGTCGGCCAGAGCCTTGTTGGAAACGGGGCAGGCCTTTACGCACAACGTACAACCCATGCAGTCCAGAGCGGAAACTGCCATGGTGAACTTGTAGTCGGTCTTGATAATGTTCTTCGCAGCAACGGGCATATCGGCAGGAGCCTTTGCAGCCTCGTCAGCGTTCAGAGCGAAGGGACGGATAGCGGCGTGCGGGCAAACGAATGCACAGTTGTTACACTGGATGCAGTTTTCAGCGTGCCACATGGGAACGGTAACGGCTACGCCGCGCTTCTCGAAGGCAGCGGCACCCTGCGGGAACTGACCGTCAACGTACTTCTCGAATGCGGATACGGGCAGGCTGTCACCGGCCATAGCGTCAACGGGCTCAACGATGTTGTTGACGTAGTCAGCCAGATCCTGGCACTTGGATTCTGCCAATGCCTTGGGAGCATCGTTAGCGCAGGTTGCCCAAGCAGCGGGAACGTCAATCTTAACGAATGCGTCAGCGCCTGCGTCGATAGCGGCATAGTTCAGGTCAACCATGGCCTGGCCCTTCTTAATGTAGGACTTGTATGCCATCTTCTTCATGTACTCAACGGCCTCGTCCTTGGGCAGGATGTTAGCCAGAGCGAAGAATGCGGACTGCAGAATGGTGTTCTTAACCTTAGCGTTGCCGATCTTCTTGATAGCCAGGTCGGTAGCGTTGATGGTGTAGAAGTTAACGTTGTTCTGTGCCAGGTACTGCTTTACCTTGGAAGGCAGGTTAGCGTCGAGCTGGTCGGGGGTCCAGATGCAGTCAAGCAGGAAGGTGCCGCCCGGCTTAATGTCGGAAACCATATCGTACTTGGTCAGGTATGCCTGGTTGTGGCAGGCAACGAAGTTAGCCTTGTTGATGTAGTAAGGAGACTTGATGGCCTTATCACCGAAACGCAGGTGGGAAATGGTGATACCGCCGGTCTTCT
>DCGU01000040.1:0-820 GCA_002315325.1 Clostridiales bacterium UBA1770 | reverse complement strand
TACTGGAAGTATGCCTGAATGAACTTGTCGGTGTGGTCACCGATGATCTTAATGGAGTTCTTGTTAGCGCCGACGGTACCGTCACCGCCCAGACCCCAGAACTTGCAGGCGATGGTACCCTCGGCAGCGGTGTCGGGAGCAACCTTCTCTTCCAGGGACAAACCGGTAACGTCATCCACGATACCGATGGTGAAGTTGGACTTGGGCTGTGCAGCAGCCAAGTTAGCGTATACGGCAAAGATGGAAGCGGGCGTGGTATCCTTGGAGCCCAAACCGTAACGGCCGCCGACGATCTTTGCAGATACGCCGTTGGTAGCCAAAGCGGTAACAACGTCCAGGTACAGGGGTTCGCCCAGGGAACCGGGTTCCTTGGTTCTGTCGAGAACGGCAATGTTCTTCACAGTCTTGGGCAGAACTTCCAGCAGCTTCTCAGCGACGAAAGGTCTGTACAGACGAACTTTAACGAGACCTACTTTTTCGCCGTGAGCGTTCAGGTAGTCGATAACCTCTTCGCAAACGTCGCAAACGGAGCCCATGGCAACGATTACGCGGTCAGCGTCAGCGGCACCGTAGTAGTTGAACAGCTTGTAGTCGGTGCCGAGTTTGGCATTGACTTTGTTCATGTACTCTTCCACAACGCCGGGCAGTGCATCATAGAACTTGTTGCATGCTTCGCGGTGCTGGAAGAAGATATCGCCGTTTTCGGCGGAACCGCGCAGAGCGGGATGCTCGGGGTTCAGGGCATGGTCACGGAATGCCTTAACGGCGTCCATGTCGACCATTTCCTTCAGGTCTTCGTAATCCCAAACTTCGATCTTCT
>DCGU01000089.1 GCA_002315325.1 Clostridiales bacterium UBA1770 | reverse complement strand
TCGCAGGCCTGGCCTTCGGCATCGTTGTCATCGACATTATCCGCGGCATGGGCGTCAAAGAAGACGGCGCCGTTGCGCGCGACGTGCTGGGTTCCGGCATCCTTACCGGCATCCTAATGGCCGTCATTTACGTTTTGACTATTTTGATGGGCACCCAGTCCAGAGGTCTGTTTGCCACCTCCGCCAACGGCGGCATTGCCCTGTCACAAATTGCCACACATTATCTTGGGAGTGCCGGCAGCGTCATTCTGGCCGTCACCATCACGTTTGCCTGTTTGAAAACGTCCATCGGTCTCGTTACCGGATGCGCCTGTACTTTTGTGAAAATGTTCCCCCGTTTTTTGCGCTATAAGACGTGGGCCGTTATCTTTTGCGTTTTCTCCTTCGCCGTGTCCAACGTCGGTCTTTCCGCCATTATCAACTACTCCCTGCCTGCACTGATGCTTTTGTACCCCCTGACCATCACGCTGATTCTGTTGGCATTGTGCGGTCATCTGTTCGGGCACGACAGATGCGTGTATATTGCCGTCACGGCGTGCACGGCTGTCCCTGCCGTTTTCGATTTTATCAAAGCGCTGCCCGCAGCCGCACAGGATGCCCTGCATCTGTCGGGCGCAGTTGCCTTTGCCGCCAAAACGTTTCCCTTTTTTAATATAGGCTTTGGCTGGGTCGTCCCGGCAGCATTCGGTTTATGTTTGGGACTTTGCATTCACTTCGTTAAAAAACTGAAAATGCCCAAATAAGACATCAAAAAAAGCACGCAAAAGCGTGCTTTTTTTGATGGAACGAATTATTCCTGTTCAATATCCTTCTTGAATTCTTCGTTGAGTTCCGGGTAAGCCGACAGCATCGGTTCCACCTTTTCACCCTTCTTACGGGCGTAGTAGTTCTTGGTAATGGCAACCACCTGCCCCGAAAGAATCACGACGGCAACCAGGTTGGGCAGTGCCATCAGGCCGTTGAAGGTATCGTCCAAATCCCAAACAAGATTGGACTCAATCACGGAAGAGAAGACAATCAGCAAAAGGAACAACACCTTGAAAACGGTAACGGCAATCTTTCTGGTTTTGTCGCTTTGATTGCGGAAGCAGAAGTCCGTTGCTTTTTCACCATAGTAGGACCACGCCAAAATCGTCGTGAAAGCGAACAGCGGCAAAATGATGGCGAATATTATGGTTCCCGTCAAGCCGAGATGGTTGGAGAAAGACGCCAATGCCGTAGCAGAGTCGCCGCCGCCGAAGAAAGAACCGTCGGCATAGGCACCGGAATTGACTGCCGTGGTAATGACAACGAGTGCTGTAAAGGTACAAACGACAAAGGTATCGAAGAACACCTCGAAAATACCCCACAGGCCCTGCTTGACAGGTTCACGGGTTTCGGACGCGGAGTGTGCAATGACCGAGGAACCAAGTCCCGCTTCATTGGAGAAGACGCCGCGCGCCATACCCTTTTTGATAATGGTAGAAAATGCAAAACCGCCGACACCGCCGGCCACTGCCTTGGCGGAGAAGACGCTGGTGAAAATAAGACGGAACGTTTCGGGGATTGCCTTGACGTTTATCAAAATGACGATAAGCGACATCAACATAAAGAGCAGTGACATCATCGGTACCAGCATAGAGGCAATCTTACCGATGCGCTTGATACCGCCGACAATCACGATACCGGTAAAAACGGCCACGATCACGCCGATCATCACTTTCACCCAGGAAACGTCAACGTCAAACGCGGCAACCATCGTACCGGTAATCTTATTGGCCTGCACACCGCTCATACCGACTGCTGCCAAAAGGCAGAAGATGGCAGCGACGTAGCCGAGCCATTTTTGCTTCAACCCGTAGGTGATATAATAGAATGCACCGCCGGAGAAACTGCCGTCCTTTTCTTTGCGGCGGTAGAACAAACCGAGCACGTTTTCCGCATAGTTGGTCATCATACCGAAGAATGCGGAGACCCACATCCAAACCACGGCACCGGGACCGCCCGTCAGAATTGCGGAGGTAACACCGATAATATTACCGGTACCCACCGTACCGGAAATGGCCGCCGAGAATGCCTCGAACTGCGACACACCGGTGATTTTTTTCTTTTCGCCTTCGTTCTTTTTGCCAACGCTCTTCATTGTCGGCACAATCGTCTCATTGATGGATTCGCCGAATTTGCGAATCTGCATCACACGCGACCGAACGGTAATCAGAATACCGGTGCCGAGAATCAAAATGATCATCGGCCAACCCCAAACGACGCCGTTGACGGCGGAGTTCACGTTTGTTAAGACTTCAATGAATTTTTCCCACATAGAGTCTAACCTTCCTTTTTTGTGTGTATTTTGAAAAACAAAAAAGAGCCAAACGGAAACGTTTGACCCGGGGAGACCTTTGCAGTTTCAAAACACACGAAAAAACGTGGGCATACAACTGTAAAGAAGAACAAAACCGCCAAAAGCAGTAAGGTTCTAATAACTCCGTCCTTTTACCTGAGAGATTCACACGCAGTTGCGTGCTTTGCACCTTCGGTACCCATTTGAGTGGACTTCTCCGGAGCGCTATCAGTATACAGTCCCTCCGACGTGCGGAACCTGAGAGTGTTACTCCTTCGGCGGCAAAAGCCTTTTCCTGTATACTTCCATTAGCATATTCATTTGTTTTACGCTCGTTATTATACCACACCTTTTTCCCTTTTGCAATTGTAAAAAATCATAAAAACGGCGAACGTTGACAATCGACACAGGTAAAAAGTAATAAAATCCGGCCAAAAGTCCCGGCATACCGCACAGTCTTCGCGGCATACGCCGTTTTGCCGATTGCAAAAGCCGACGTTTGTGATATAATACATTACAATACTTTCAAGCGTAAAGGAGAGGTCAAAATGGCAAAAACAGTATTGCGATTTATGGCTTGCAGCGACCTGCATTACACGGACGACCCGCATTGCGTGGAAAAACAGCGGTTTGAAGAGGGCCTGCGTCAGCTCTATGCGTATGCCGAACGACAGGATTACAAGCCGGTAGACGCCGTTTATATCGTCGGCGACTTTGCGACGAGCGGTTCCACGACACAGATGGAAATGGTGCAAGAATCGTTAAACCGTGAAATCCGCCCCGGAACGCGCATCAATCTTTCTCTCGCTTCCCATGAATACCAGTGCCCGGACGGCGAGACAGGCGCGCGCGAACGCTTTGAAAAAATATACAACCAAAACGCCGACACGCACGTCGTCATCAACGGGTTTCATTTCATCTCCGTTTCAACGACGAACGGCTGCCGCTTTCAGGAACCGCAAATAACCTTTTGCCGGCAGGCCCTGCACGAGGCGCACCAAGACGGCCCGAAAAAGCCGATTTTCTTCTTTCAGCATCCGCACCCGCGCAACACCGTGTACGGCAGTATCGTATGGGCCAATTCCGACCTGATGCCGACGCTGCTTCCCTATCCGCAGGTCATCACCTTCTCCGGTCATTCCCACGCCCCCATCAATGACCCGCGTTCCATTCATCAGGAACATTTCACCTCGGTCGGTACAGGCACCTTCTCCTATTTTGAACTGGACGAATTCGACAAGGCCTACGGGACGCGGCCCCCGGACAAAGGCAATGCGGCGCAGATGCTTATCGTGGAAGTGCACGACGATAACAGCGTGCGCATCATTCCCTACGACGTACTGACGAATCAGCCCTTCCACGAAGGCTGGGTGATTGAAAAGCCGTGGGATCCCGATTCGTTTATCTATACGGCCGAAAAGCGCCTGCGCAACCCTGCCAAACTGTATTTTCCCGACCGTGCGAACATAGAAACAAGCGCCGTCGGCGACAGGTTGCACGTCGTTTTTGACGCGGCGCAGTGTCGGGAAGAACCGATCAACGATTACGTGTTGACGCTGCGTGACAAAGACGGCGTCGTACAAAACCGCGTATGCTTTTGGTCTTCATTTTATATTTTGCCTATGACGGATAAACCGGCATTCGATATTCCCCTGCCCCCGCCCGGGGAGTACGAATTGACGGTACGGGCACGCGGCTTTTGGCACAATTCGTCCGAAAACGAGCTTAGGTGCCGCGTTTTTGTCGATTGACGCAGAATATTACGCCAACCGAAAAGCATATGCCTCGGAAATCATCTTTTTTGAGATCGTCAATCCGCAATAAAGACAATGCACCTGCCCAAAACGGCAGGTGCATTTCGTTTATCAATATAATACGTCAATTTCATCGGGGACGCTGTTATCAATAAGCGTCGGCGCGATGGAAAAAGAACGGCAGGGGGAAGAGATTGCCGAAGGTATCGTCGTCAAAGTACTGCAGGGAGAACATTTTCATTTCGGCTTCATTGACAGAATATTTAGGGGTATCGGCCGACGGTTCTGCCTTTTCCACGTTAACTTTGCCGTCCTTCACGACGATATGCAGCGTTTCCTCCCCGAACGTAACAACGGTATCCAAGTCGTTCAGGTGACGAATGGAGGCACACAAATTGCCGAGCACCGTGATAACGCGCGCAAAATTGAACACCAATATCTGTTTCTTTGGGACGAGGGTGCAGTTTTCGGCATTATGCAAAAGATATTCCGCGCGTCCCTTATCAAACGGCGCCACGTTCACGTTGACGGAATCATAGCCGAAGGTATCAAACGCGGCACGAACAACGGAACCGTAATCATTCTCGTCGACCAGCTGTACCTCGTCCAAATTGCCGACCATAAACCCAATGGGCGCGCCGTTTTTGTAAATCATACGGCAGGGCGACGTCCAGGAGTGTACGATGTCCACAAATTCCTGTGCCGGGCGCACCATATACATGGCCTGTTTTTCTACCAGCGCATTGGCAAAAGCGACGGACGCCGTATCCCCTTTTTTCAAATCGACAAACGTGATACCGGCGGTGTCCGTCCCGATAAATCCATGGAGCAGATTGGCCCGATTGATGGAATACTGGAAAGCGTATCCGGCTTTTTCATACCCGTAATAAGCGTAGCGTTGTCTTTGTCCGCCCAACACCAACATATCCATACCGTTTGCACGTGCGTCATCCATCAGATTGTGCATGAGCGTCTGCATCAGTCCGCGGCCGCGTTCATAAGGGTGCACGCAGACGTTACCGACCAAACCAATCTCCAGCGCGTCATTTAGCACTTTAACAGTGGCGGGACGGCATGCCATCATCGCCTTGAGTTTGCCGTCTTCACGGGCAACGTAGTGCGTGCCGCCCAGGCCGTCAACCTCGTCGGAATAGGACTTCGGCAGTAAGGTTTTAAAATCGTGGGGACAATGGTCGTGTGAAAATACGTAATTGGCCAGGTCGATAATATCGGCCTTATCCTGTTTGGTTGCTGTTACAAATTCTAACATACTGTTTCCCGCCTTTTTAACGTTGTCGTTGTTTTTATTAGAAATAAAAATGAAGTGATGAGAAAGATTATCTCAATTCGGCATTTGCGCGTTGATTTCGTCCGGCAAGTTGAATGCTTTAAACGTTTTATCGCAGGTTTTGCACTGCCAATCACTGCTGTCTTTTTTGGCTTTTTTGTGTAGGATTTCCAACGTTTGCCCGCATATCGGGCAGGCGGTCGGTTCCTCCCGCCACAGTTTTTTCAAAAAGCCGATTGCCTCGGCACGCGTATTCATTTTTAACTCATTCAGTTTAACCTGCTGCATGGTTCACCTACGCATATTTCCCCATTTTGTTTGTGAAAAAGGTCTCATTTCGTCGTTTTTTCTACAAACAACGATTTTGACATATACAAAAGCAAATCGTCATCATTACAGCAGTCGGCATACTGTGCCAAGGGTTTGCCGCGATACCATACGCCGCTGCCGTCGAAGTTATACCCTCGCTTCACGTACATCCGCTGTGCCGCTCCGTATCCGGAATGAACCCCCACGGCAAGATAAACGGTATCCGCCCACAACGAGGCCTCCCGTTCGGCAGCGTCAAGCAATTTGCTGCCGATGCCCAACCTGTGACGAGAAAAGAAAACGCACAAATCGACAATTTCAGGGTACCCCGTGCCCACCCACGGTCCTTCCGTGGGATTTTTAACAAGGGTACAGATACCGCTGACTTCCCCTTTGTATTCGGCGATGAAAACTTTTCTATCCCCCGCCTTTTCTTCCTCATAATACTTTTCATACGTGGCAATATTGGGATGCCAACCGTAGGAAGCGTAGGTGTTGAAGAACACAGCGGCATCGTCCGCTTTCATTTTGCGAATGACGATATCGTCATCCCGATAATAAACGTCCATTGCTTTCATCCTTTGCCGATTTCATTTTATGGCTATCATTATATCGTCATTGACCGCAAAAATAAAGCCAACTTTTTCGAGTATACGGCCGCTGCGGTTGACGCCTGCCCTTCACTGCTGTCCCCCGCCGACTGCGTTTCTTTCCGGTGTCAAAATCAAATGACGGCCGGCGGTG
Source organism: Clostridiales bacterium UBA1770 (assembly GCA_002315325.1). Classification (GTDB taxonomy): domain Bacteria; phylum Bacillota; class Clostridia; order Oscillospirales; family CAG-272; genus UBA1770. The sequence goes on along the minus strand of DCGU01000089.1, from coordinate 40,524 downwards.
ATTTTTTCCGGGCAGACGTTGCGGCTGTCGGTTGTCGGCTGTCGGCCGTGACGTTCATAACGTCATCCGCGCATTTGTAACAAATACATGGCGTAGGGCGCCATGGCGGGCAGCGTAAACGTCGTATAACCGTTTTCATCGGCAGTACCGGACAGGACGACTTCCCCCATAGATTCGTCCGTAATCGTTGCCTGCCTGTAATGACCGCAAACGGCCACCTGCACATTTTGCAGCGTGTCCATGTTGGTATTGAGCAGCACGCAGCCAAGATTACGTTTCACCGTCCGGCGAACAACGAGCCGCACACGGTGATAGGAAGCCACGTACGCGGGCAGCGTGTTGCCGGAAAGAGCAACGAACAGCCGCTTGAGCTGCGCGGACTTTTGGCTGTCGGATAATTCACTCCAGGGATAATACGCACTCACGGCGATTTTGCCGCCGATGGGATTGGTCCACAGCCCCATGGAGCAGTCGCAAAGCGGCGCGTCGTTGTCATCCGCCAAACGGCTGAGAATCTCGGCCCCCGCGGGCGCTGATACCGTGGCAATGGTACCGCGGCAAAAGATATCCGAGCAGGTCGAGCTCGGCCGGTGTCAGCACGGCACCCGGCTTGACACGGCGGTCGTCGTCCCCCCCACATCATCACGGGGTTGTGGAAACCGACCTCCCAATTGAACAAATCCCGGGAACGGTAAATATAGGGGGCGTAACGCGCACAAGGCAACGCCTCCAAACAAATCATATAATAATACCCTGCAGTATAACGCAGGACCGGGCAGGCATTGTATCGGGCCGGCGTGTAAGAATATTCATCCGGCAGCATTTCCCAATGTACCAAATCGGTGGACTGCGCAAAAAACGTGGTAAAGTCCACACCGATATACGGGTTGGGATACCCCTCTTCCCCGCGCACTTCAATCGCCATGATATAGCGGCCGTCACCGTAACACACCGAGGTGTTCCACAAGCGTTTTTCGGGGACGTGCAGCACGGTCATTTCTTCCCAATTTGCAAGGTCTGCGGAACGGAACAGGCAAACCTCATGTCCGCCGCGCGGGTCATGCCAAGCGCCGGCATCTTCACTTTCATACATGGTCATCGGTTTGTCATCACGGAGTGACGTGGCAAACACGTACACGGCCTCATCCGTAGCATAGGCACTGGCAAAATAGCGGTTAAGACCGAACGGGGCGCTGACCTGCCCCGTTTTTTCGTTTCGAATACGAATATACTGTACGGGACAAACGTCATCCGCACCCTGGCTCTCGGCAAAATACAGTTCCCCTTTGTATATAAAAGGAGTTTGTTCCATACCCGGTTTTACGGCCCCGAGTTTTTTGATCACGGGGGCACGCCCCGTGCGTTGACGTAAACCGTACAAATATTCTTTCACGCTTTTGCCCTCCGGTTTATTTTGCGGTGTATTAAGGAATCAATTCCACGATGGCGTAGCACTTGAATTTGTCCAGCGTGAACGCAATGCGGTCACCGTCGCCCTGCAATGCCAACGTTTTGCCCTCCGGCTGCAGCACAGCCTTGGTAATCGGCTGCGGCAATTTGAGGCTGACGTTGATATCGGCTATGGTAACAAGGTCCTCGATGACCTCCACCCCTTCCCCGCGTTTGACGGTGTTCGCATACAACAGGTGCAGAATATAGCGGTCGTCCTTCTTGTATACAAGCGCCTTACCGCCGGCCGGCAGATTGGTCTGCACGGTCTTGTCGACGTTGGGGTGCAGCATACGCAAAAGCGGCAGCATCACCTGCTTGGAGGACAGTGACCCCGTGCGGGCATAGTCGGTGCAAATCTCGCAGGCAACGTAGATACCGTCGCGGCCCGCAGTAATGACAGGTACACGCTTATCGCGGCAGGGCGGCGTGTTGTTGTGGCTGGAGAAATGATCGAATTCGCGTTTGAAATAGGGCTGTACCTGGTCGGCCAGTTTCCGGCCGCCATCGCGTACGTTAATCTGATAGAAAGGTGTGTACAAAACGACGTCCATATCGTTGGCAGCCGCCAGCGGATAATCGGTGTGGATATAGGACGGGGAGTATACGTCGGGGCCGACAAACGAAGCACCCAGGTCGAATGCAATCTCACCCTTGTACAAAGGTGCACGGCCGGTAGCCAAAATCAGGCCTCCGTTGTCCACGTAGGCACGAAGGGCGGCATATTCCTCGTCGCACAGTTCATACTGTTCGTCGGCCATCACAATCAAGGGATATTTATTGGATACTTCGGTGTAATCAATCAAGTCGAACTGATATTTTTCCTCGAACAGCATGCGGCACAAACCCGTGCGTCCGCGGCTTTCACCGCTGCGGCCGGTATGACATCCGGCAAACACGGCGAATTCGGGCAGGTATTCCCCGCCGCGCCAGGGTTCACGTTCTTTCATATACGCCACAGCGTTACCCACGTTTTCATAGGTATAGGCGTCCAATTTGGCGCTCGGATGCAGCTGGTCGCCGACCGACAGGCCGGCACCTAATGCCACGCATTGGGCCCCCTCGTACAACAGGGCGTTTTTATATTTGAAGCCGCCGAATTCGCCCCACGTTTTGTGGAACTTACCGGTCATACCGATGCAGTTCTTGCCCTTGCGGCGCAGGTTGGCCATGACCATGGGAAAATGATCGTAACCCCAACCGCCCGTGGGCAGTGACTCGGCCTCGAGCTGGTCGTTACAGTCGGCGTAGAAGGGCTGTCCCGTGGGATAGTCGCCGGCATTGAAGAAGACCAGGGCGTCGGGTTTGATGGCGTGCACGGTCTCGGTGATGATTCCCACCCAGCGGCGGAATACCTTCTCGGCCTGCGCCATGACGTCGGCGTGGTTGTGCCAGTCACGCCCATCACGCGCCATCTCGGCACGGCAGGCGGGGCAGCAGCAGGGTTCGGGAGAGACGATATCAAAGAACAGACCGTCCGGCATATATTTGGCGGTGACTTCTTTCGTCTGCCCGACAAGCAGGTCCAAATAGGGCGTATTGAAGCACAGATGATGGAAATAGGGTTTCAGCATATTCTGCGGCGTACCGTCCTCCCCCACCGTCAGCCATTCGGGGTGCGTGCGTGCGCTGTATTCGTCCAGGCCCGCGGAAATATAGATTTTGGCAGACACGCCGATTTCACGGCAGGCTTCCAGCTGTAAATCCAAGAGGGGCTTGACCAGGTGCGGGTGCGTGTAGTACTTTTCGGAATAATAGTACATATTGCCGTGATGGCACTTGGCAAATAACGTGATGGAGTCAATCCCCGCCGTACGCAGGTTTTGCTTAAACTCCTCTTTATCGAAACCGCCGCCGATATTTTCAATTTCGTGCGACGTGTGAAAATCCAAATGTACGCAATGTTTGTCCCGAATAGCCATAGTATTCACTGCCTCCGTTTGTATCGTTTTTTGTCGTTTTTTGTTGATGATTGTTGTTATTTCGTTTTTTTCAAAGAGAGATGCATTTTCCCGCGTCGTTCGTTTTTTGCCGCTGTCGTGAAAAAGCAACCGCAACTGCTTATTTATCTTCCGACTTTTTTTCCAACGTCAGCGGATAGTCACCGAGATGGTTCAGCTTAAAGCCGTTCTTCTTGTAGGCCTCGTAGTCAAAAGCATTTAACTCGTCGATGGCCAGCTTATGGAATTCGTAAAAGTTATGCCACCATTCGTACCCGGACCCGAGTTCGGCACCAAGGTAGGCATCGGCAATATCGCAGCCCATTGCGGGGGCAACGTAAAACGCGCCCATTGCCAAAACGTTGACGCCGTTTCCCGTAATGGCACGCAGCGCAGCAGGAACGGACTCGACAACGCCGGCATGCACACCGGGGCATTTGCTTGCTGCGATATGGATACCCATACCGGTTCCGCAGAACAAGAGCGCACGTTCAAATTCCCCCTCGGAGATTTTGGCGCCGACGCGCAAACCGACGCGGTGGAACATATTTTCCGTATCTTCGACGGTGGGGTCCGTGACACCGAGGTCGGTAATCTTCCACCCCTTCTCACGCAGATGGGCACAAACGGCCTCCTTCAAAGGATAGCCGGCAAAGTCGGCACCGACAACCAAATACTTGTCTTTAATCGTTTTCATCGTATTCCTATTGCCCCCTGTCATTTTTATTTATTCTTATGGTTCAGGTTTTGTACTATCATTATATCGTAATCCGCCGAAAAAGAAAAGAAGATTTTCTCTTTTTTACGCCGTCGGTTTTCTGCCATTTTCTCCGTGAACAGCAGACCGGACGATTTTAAATAATAAGTATTGCCATTTTCATTTTCTTATGTTATGATTATTTGACCCAAATTGAAATTGCATCACGTTTTACAAATACTGTTTTTGAAAAGGAGACCACCATGAAAATCGGCATAGCGGACTACGGCATGAACGAATACTACGGCGGCACCTACGATTACGAATTGCGCATGGAGCAGATTAAAGCCATCGGATACGACGGCATCGAGCGGCTGCGCGTCACCTCGGCCCAGGAAGCCGTGACAAAGGCAACGCTGTTGGCTAAACTCGGTATGGATTTTGCCACCTGCGAGTCGCCTGTGATTGAAGATTCCATTCACTTTACGGCTGCTTTTCGAAAAGAATACGTTTGGATTAACGCAGACGGCGGCAAGCCGCTGGATACCTTCATCCGACAGAGCAATTATCAAAGTGCGGCGAGCATGCGCTTCGGCGTCCGTTCGGCCATTCACAATCATCTCGGCACCTGCGTGGAAAAGCAGGACGAATTGATTCGTTTTATGACGGAATGTCCGGATGCGGGGCTGCTGTTGGACGTCGGTCATCTTTGTGCGGCAGGCGGTGATATTGAAACGATTTTCAACCGCTACTACGACCGCATCATCGCCATCCACTTAAAAGACTGGAAAACCGACGCCGAACACCCGGTGTGGCTCGGCAAAGGCCGTTTCTGTGCGCTGGGCGAGGGCGAACTCCTTGAGGCCAACCGCTTCGTCGTCACGGAATGCATCCGCCGCGGCTATGACAAATGGATTTTGGTCGAGCAGGACACGCACCTGCGTGAGCCACTGGTCGACCTGCAGGAATCCCGCGAACTCATCCGTTCCTGGGGCGTTTAAAGTATCCCGCATATCACACACCATTTATAATTCACGGAGGAAACAAAGATGGCTAATCCTATTAAAATCGGTCTTGTCGGCCTCGGTCGTGCCGGCGTCGGCATGCATATCCCGGAACTGGCTCCCCGCACGGATAAGTTCCAAATCGTTGCCGTTTGCGACTGCATTGAAACGCGCAGAAACGAATGGGCGCAAAAACTCGGTGCCAAGGCCTACGCGACCATTGAAGAACTCGTCAAAGACCCCGACGTTGAACTGGTGGATATCGCCACCCGTTCGATTGACCACTATGCCCATGCCAAATTGGCACTGCTGGCCGGCAAGGACGTTCAATTGGAAAAACCGTTCTGCGTCAACGCCGCACAGGCCGAGGAACTGGCCGCGCTGGGTTCCCAACCCGCAGGTCCCCACCTCTATCTGCGCCACAACCGCCGTTTTGAAAACGGTTTCGAGCAGGTCAACAAGATTATTGATTCCGGCATTCTGGGCAACGTATTTGAAATCAAGTTGGCACGCAACGATTATGACCGCCGTGACGACTGGCAGACCCTGTCGGCTTCCGGCGGCGGACAGCTGCGCAACTGGGGTCCGCATATCGTGGACCATTCCCTGCAGTTCTGCGAGGGCGCCTATACCGTGCTGTATTCGAACCTGAATCACGTGGCAGCCGGCGGCGACTGCGAAGACCACGTTAAGATTGTCTTCACCGGCAAAAACGGCCGCATCGTCGATATGGAGATTTCCGGCGGCTGTGCCCTGCCCGTCCCCGAATATATGATTTACGGTTCCAAGGGTACGCTGGTCAGTGAAAGAGACGGTTTCCACGTGCGTTACCTTGACCCGGCACAAAAACTCGGCAAGGTGATTTCCGACCCGTCCACCCCCGGCACCAACGCTTCCTTCGGCTCGACGGAGACGCTGCAGTGGATTGACACCGTCATTCCCTACGAAAACTACGGCGACTGCCCGCGTATTTGGGACCATTTGTACGCAGCCATTCGTGAAAACAAACCGCACCCTGTAACGTTGGCCGAGGCTCTGGAAGTCATCCGCGTGATTTCCAAGGTCAAAGACAACAGTATTTTCCAATAAATTCCGCCCGTCGGTAAATCTTTCCCGGCGTTTCCGTCCGGTTGTCCGACAGCACGAACGGCATACTCACGACAAAAAAAGTCGGCTCCTTCAAAACGAGGAGCCGACTTTTTATTTATCGCAGAAAACGCTGTATTTTGTTTCGATTATGCCCAATCGTAATTCTTGGGCAAATCACCGTAAATCGCATCGGCATTCTGCCGATAGAAGGGACGGCCGGACGTACCGGCTTCAATGAATTTTAGGAACGTCTCAAAATCCTCACGCGTGTGTCCGTGACCGCCGTCACGGTAGACCGACGCGATGCGTTCCGGGATGCCCATGGCGGCATACATCTCCCGTGCGGCACGGAAGGACTGGTAACTGCCGCGGGGATTGCTCCAAATATCGTCCGTGCCGTTTGTCTCGAGCAGGAAACGCGGTGCCACGGCCGCCTTGAAAAAGTGCAAATCAAACGGCAATTCCGCCTCTTTATAGGCATATTTCTTCATTTCCGGGCCTGACCAAAAGCCGATGTCATAGCCCACTTCATATCCTTCCATATTGGCAATCGTTTCGGCATGGTGGTCCTGACAGTCTCGGGCGGGATCCTCTTGTTGGATATAGCGGAAGCAACCGGCGCCGAAACAGCCGGAACCGGACGCCTGCGTAAAGGTAATTCTTTCATCCGTGGCGGCGGCAAGCAGCGTTGCCTTTCCCCCGCGGGAATGCCCCGTGATACAGATACAATCAGCGTCCACATCGCCCATGGTTAGCAGTGCGTCGACGCAGCGATGGTACCCCCACGCCCAAGCGGCAATCATGCCGAACGTCAATGCGGGGTACACGTCATACAGGGCACCTGCCCGCTCCGTTTCGTGTGCCAGTTCACATCGGTTGAATTTGGCCACGATAAAGCCGTGCGACGTGAACATTTTGGTTATCTCGTCGTTGCAGTAATAGGCGCACAAATCCGCCGTCAGCAGAACGGGATGCTTCCCCTCACCCTCCGGCTTAAAGAGATACAGTTCAAAGGAAACCGTCTTTTCTTTGGTGCCCGCCGTGATGCGGTACGTACCGCCGCATTGGTGACGCACCTCGAACACCTCAGGCTTGGGCGGGAGTCCGCCAAAACACGTATTTACACTGACGTCCAAGAGTTCCGCTCTGCGCTTTTTCTGCTTTGCGGGATCTTTCATATCTGCCGGGGACATGGTGCCTAACACGTTGGGCAGCGGTGCAATGCTGCGGTCGTTTTCATAATGCATGGGATGTGTCAGGTCGTCTCTGCCGATGGCTTTTATCTCTTTCATACGGAACTATCCTACCCTTTCTGTTTGCGTTAGTTATGGGTAACCGTGTTATTCTTCCAAAAAGTCCGTTTCGGTGCAGGCGCCGTCGGCTTCCAGACGGAACGTTTTCACTTGGCTGTGCCCGAAATGGGTTTGTATCGTTTTGCCGAAGAGCGTAATCGTGCAGTCCGTATCACGGTCTTCGCACTCGTAGGCACGAATGACGGTTGCCTTGTCATCCGCACTCTGTTTCACGGCTGTCACGATGATATTATCCGCCGAAACGGCAATACCTGCATACTTTTTGGGGGCACTGCCGTGGTGGAAGGTTTCCATGATGCGGAAGGGCGGCTGATTCAATTCTTCCGCCTTTTTCACCGTGTCGGTAATGCTGCGGAAGGGGGTCAGCGCGTAGGTAAATTTATGGATGCCCTGATCCTGATATTCGCACATATCATCACGATGGTCATTACCGCCGTGGTCGAGGAAAATGCAGCCGCGCAGCACCGTGAGTGACGCCGTATTGTCCAACACGTCAAAACTGTATTTACTGTCGTTCAGGACGGACAAACCTGCGTTTTGCGCGTCTTTCACGGCAAACCACTTTTGGCACACCTGTTCGGCGCCGTCCGTGGATCTTTCAATGGTGCCGTAGGGGATATCGCAAAGAGCCGTCGCCTGCACCGCGTTGACCGGGAAGGTGAATTTCAGCATGCGATGATGGGCGTGGAAATCAATGCAGGTTTTCACCGTCACAACGTCCGAGCAGGCCGTCATCGTGTAGTCGCGGCGAATGCGCGTCACACCGTCATTGCCCTGTATCGTACGTTCCGAACGGAAGGTGACCAGCACCGGCCCCTCTTCCATCAACCGCACGGAACCGCCAAAGGGCCTCTCCGCTTGTTTTTTAAAGGAGACCGTACCGTGGGCCCAGGTATCCGAATCACTCTCGTCCATGAACAGGGCGTCGGTTGTGCCGCACAGCAATTCCTGTTGTGTCGTCTTATCCCAAAAAGAAGTCAATTCACCGGTGTTTTTGTCAAAAACAATACGAATATAATCGTTTTCCATGCTGTTTTCGGTAACGGTAAACGGGCTCGGGTAGGGCTTGCGGTCACAGCGGCTCGCGTTAAACAAGGCGTAGCCCAGGGCCGGGATTTCCGCAATAAAGGCACCCTCGTGCGTGTTGCTGCCGTCGGTACGGGGGGCACGCACACTCTGCATGGGCAGTTCGTTGCCGTCTGTGTCATAGACCAAAATGGGATGGCTCGGGTAGCGCACGACGGTCTTAATCGGCCAGGGGTGCGGGTTGAAAACCACGAGGGGCGTTCCCTTTTCGTCGGTCATCCAAGAGGCGCTCCATTTATAAATCTTGCCGATGCCCTGCGCCGTGTCGATATTCCAGGAAATCTGCTGGCAGGCGTGGTTGATGGCACGGTCTGCGATGATTTGCGCTTCGCCGTGCATACGTCCGGCGTCGATATACGCCGATTCTAGGCTGCAGCCGCCGAGAATATCGTGGAACTGGTTGAACAGCACGTCTTTCCAGGCCTTTTTCAAATCCTGTTGCGGGTAGGCTGTTCCCATCACTTCGCCCGAAAGGACGGACAGTTTTTCCGCGGCCAGCAGCATATTTTCGCTCTTGCGGTTGCCCGCCTTAATACCGGCGTTGGCACTGTAGCACCCCTTGGCATGGAATTGCAAATCGTCCGTGACGACGGGCTTGTTTACCGCAACGTCCTGCGTATCCGCGAAAAACTCGTCCACAGTGGCATAGACGAAGCGGTCGTCCAACTTTTCACGCATATTTTCCAAAATGACTGTCGTGGGGCCGCCACCGTGGTTGCCGATACCGTAAAATGCCATATTTGCTTCACCCTTTTCTTTTGCCTCATCGGCCAACTTGTTGAAGCGGTCCATACAGCGGTCAAACGGCTGACAGAATTGGGCGAACGCAATGTTATAACTCTCGTGAATGCGATAGGTGGGCACCGTGGAACCATCGGCAGATTGCCACAGGAAGTAATGCGACGGCAGCGTCTTTTCGTGCGCCTCGGGCCGCATAAATATATAGTTGTCCATTTTGCTTTGTTTCAGCAACTTTGGAATGGATCCGTTATGACCGAACGAGTCCACGTTGTACCCCGTCTTTGCCATGACGCCGAACTTCTCACGGAAATACAGCTGGGAAATCAGAGCGTGTCTTGCGAACGATTCCCCGCACGGGATATTACAGTCGGGCTGAATATACCATCCGCCGGTGATGCTCCATCTCCCCTCCCGCACACGCTCCTGTATTTCACGGAACATCTCGGGGTCACTCTCTTCGACCCACTCGTAATATGCCGCGCAGGCGGAGGTAAATTTATAGTCCGGGAATTCTTTCATACGGTCCAGTGCCGAGCGGAACGTGGCCTTGACCTCCGTATAGCCCTCGTGCCACTGCCATTGCCAAACGGGGTCCAAATGGGCGTTGCCGATAAGATAGACGCTTGTATTCGTTTTTTTCTTTTGACTCATATTGAACCTCTTTCGTTTTTGTCCATTTTATATTCGTTCTTTTTTTGCCGTTGACGGACGCATCCTTTTTCAGCCGTTGTTACGCTGCTGCAGAAACATTTCTATCAACGCCTTACCCGAGGCGGCCATCAATGCCAAAAACGGTTCGCGCATCCCGGCAGGCAAATGCTCGCCGGTGTTGAGTTCCAGGTTCATGTCGCCGCTGTAATCAAGCGCAGCAAGTCCGGCAATAAAGTCGTTCCACTGCACCTTACCCAAGAAGGGGATGACGTGAATATCGTCCTCACAGAAATTATCGTCCACGTGAATATGCGTCAGTCGTTTACCGATTTTCAACAGACTCTGTTTTTGTGCCTGCATGGATATATTGCCGTGCCCGGTATCCCACACGATACCGGTACCCATCGCATCAGCAACGGCAATCAGATCGTCGACGTCGGTGCAGAAACGGCGGACTTTTTGCGGGGCACTCCAGCCGGCGCCGCGCATATTTTCCAAGCCGAGTTTCACGCCGATACGTTTTGCGTAGTCGGCAAACGGCTGCAGGAAACGGCAGGCGTGCTCAAATTCGCGGTCGCGGTCGTAATCGGTTGTCATGGCGGTACAGGGGTGAATAGCGGTGCTGTCGGCACCGAACTCCTTCGTGACGTCCATGGCACGATAGCAGGCTTCTTCAAACGCCTCCCAGGCTGCCGTATCCTGCGGTGCGGGATAATCAAACGGCAGGTGCGTGTATTTGACTGCCAGCCCGTTTTCCGCTATGATATGGGCGTATTCGCGTGCCTGCTGCATCGCATTATCCTGTGCAAAAAAGCTTGACCCCAAATCCACGTCCAGGGTTTCAAACCCGACCTGCCGCAAAAGGCGCATCGTCTGCGCAAAAGCGGCCTTGTCACCGCCGATGCCGACACCTGTACATAATTTCATTGTTACCTCCATGCCGCGCAGCGGCGGCACCTCTGTTTTTATTTTTATTTCTGCAATCTCTTTTCATTGCAATTAAACTAACGAGATTCACCCCGTATTTTTTCGCGTCTGCGGTTCAATTGCGCCGTTTTTTCGACCTTGGCACGATCGTACAGGGTCTCGGCGGCAAAGCGGGCACGGGATACGACGTCTTTGTCTTTGGGAAAACAGTAATATATCTCGCCGCGCTTACCGATGGCGATGAGATCGCCCATACAGTAGAAATAGTAATCGGCGTTGAGTGTGAAACTGTGCAGCGGGGATTGCGTGACGTGCAGGTCACCGTCATCTCCGTCCAACGTAAAGCCGTTTTGATCGTGATGCAGATGCCCCGCCCCGACGTGATACATGGCCTTATAGTCCACGCCCATATAGATTTCAACGTCGGTATCCAGCACGTAGGTGCCGTTATCCACCTCGGCGTTGACCACGGAGCGCTCCCAGTTGTACCAATCCGGGATATGCGCAAATTCCGTCTCACCGGCGATTGCCTGCATATAGCCGTCCTCGGTCAATTCCCACGACTTGCCGCAGCCATGGCAGGTCAGCGTTATTCCCTTGCCTACCGTCTGCCCCTCGGTTTGGCAGTGCGGACAACGATAGAGAACACGATGCAGCCCGTCGGCACGAAAGTCTTCGGTCACTTTGACACCGTGCGCCTGCTGCAGCGCGAAATTGTCGATTTGGATGGCATCACGTAACATTTGGTCCATCACGTCGGTCGGCGTGGTCTCAATTTCTTCGGGCGTCAGAAGACACTCTATGGTGGCGCTCACGGTTGCTTTTCGTTTTTTCTGTTCGTTGTACAGGGGGTCACGAATAAAGGAACCTTCCGTTTTAATCACCACAACCGGCACTTTGAGCAGACGAAAGAGTTCGCCCATTTTTTCCGGCATGCGGCTTGTGCAGCCGTCCGGCGGGTAACAGGCCTCCGGGAACATCAATACGCTCATCTTGTTATGATGCAGCGCATATTTGATGTCGGTAATCAGCGAGATATCCGACACGAATTTGTTGGTCGGAATACACCCCAGCATGCGCATGAGTCCCGGCTTGCCGATATATGCATCCGCAGTGATTACAATATTATAGCGCCGCGGAAAAAGGATGCCGGATACGACGGACAGATCGGTAAACGAGGAATGGTTCATCAAAATCAGCCACGGTCCCCTGCCCGCACGTTCCATATTTTTGCATGTGTAGGTAAAATGGACCTGCTTCAATTCCGACGCGGACGCTGCCCGCATGACCAAAGAAAGCACCCGGCTTGGCTTACGCGGCTTTTTATGTGCCGGACGAGGTAACGCCATGACGTCGCGATAGGCCATTTCCTTTGTTTTGGTCGTAATACTCATTGTTTTTCATCCTTTTCTTCATGCGGTACCATTACTGCTATCATTATATCGTATTCTTGCAAAAAAGAAAAGTGCAAGCGACAGGCGCTTGCACTTTTTGTTTATTTGGATTTGCCCAAATAGGCTTCTTTGATTTTTTCGTTATGCAGCAAATCCATACCGGTTCCCTGCATGGTGATACTGCCCGTCTCCATAACGTAGCCGCGGTGTGCCACTTTAAGGGCGCTGTTGGCATTCTGCTCGATGAGCAAAATGGTAACACCGCGCTCGTTGACGGTTTTGATAATCGAGAAAATTTCCTTGACCACCAGCGGGGCCAAACCGAGGGACGGCTCGTCCATCATCATGATTTTGGGGCGGCTCATCAATGCGCGCCCGACTGCCAGCATTTGCTGTTCGCCGCCGGACAACGTACCGGCCGACTGCCAGGAACGTTCCTTTAACCGCGGAAACAGCGAATACACGTATTCAATGCTGTCGGTCAAATCGTCACGGCGCAGATACGCACCGATTTTCAGGTTTTCCAATACGGTGAGGTTGGGAAAGACCTTACGTCCCTCCGGCACCAGCGTGATACCGCGGGAAACGATCTCATTGGGTTTCAGTCCCACGATATTCTCCCCATTGTGGAGAATCTCGCCGCTCTGCGGCTTATAGATGCCGGCGATCGCTTTTAAAATGGTGGATTTACCGGAGCCGTTGGAACCAATCAGCGTCACGATTTCTCCCTCTTCAACCGACAAAGAAATATCGCGTGCCGCTTTGATGCCGCCGAAACGAATATTCAGATTTTTAATTTCAAGAATAGTATTACTCATCGTCGGCAGCCCCCAAATATGCGTCTATGACGGCCTGGTTGTTTTGGATTTCCGCCGGCACACCCTCTGCAATCTTCTTACCGAAGCTGATGACGTAAATGCGGTCGGAAATATCCATAACCAGGTTCATATGATGTTCGATTAAAAGGACGGTCAGATTGAATTTGGTACGAACTTCGCTGATAAAGGCGGTCAGTTCCTCGGTCTCCTGCGGGTTCATACCGGCTGCGGGTTCATCGAGCAAAAGCAGCGTCGGCTCGGTGGCCAGGGCTCTGGCAATTTCCAATTTGCGCTGCAGGCCGTACGGCAAAGAAGTGGCAAGCTCGTCTTTGACGTCGGCAAGGCCTACCAATTCCAGCAAACGCAGCGTTTCCTGCCGCATCCTTTCTTCCTCTTTGTAGTTGAGGCGGAAAGTAGCGGTAAACAAATTGGAGGTGCGGCGCAAATGCTTGGCCGTCAATACGTTGTCAAATACCGTCATGGATTTGAACAAACGAATGTTCTGGAAGGTACGCGCCATGCCGAGTTTGGTCAGCATATCGGGCGTTTTTGTGATGACGTGGGTATACAGGCCCTTGTTTTCGCCCGCATACAACTTGCGCATTTTACCGGACGGTTTATTTTCAATCACCAATTCATCGTTGAAGTAGATGCGGCCGTTTGTCGGCTCGTACACACCGGTAATGGCATTGAATGCCGTCGTTTTACCGGCGCCGTTGGGACCGATGATGGAGACGATTTCCCCCTGATTGACTTCCAGGCTGAGGTTGTTAACGGCAACGACGCCGCCGAACTGCAGGGTCAGATTTTCAACACGCAGTACGTTTTTACGATTATCGGCCATCGTTTTGTACCTCCTGCGCACCGGCCGACTTTTTGGTCAGCCATTTTTTGATTTTCAGGTACCCGTCATATACGGAAATTTCGCGGGAACCCATAATGCCCTTGCGGAAGAACAACACGACAATCATAATCAAAACCGAGAAAACAACCATACGGAATCCGGGACCGAGCAGCGGAACGCCTTCCACCTTCACGTCCAAAAACTTTAGCCACCATTCACTGCTGGCGTAGTAAATAAAGGCAGCAATGATGGAGCCGGAAACGGACCCAATACCGCCGATGACCACAACCAGCAAAATCTGGTAGGTCATGGAAGAAGTAAAGGATACCGAGGAAACGCTGGTGTTGCACATGGCCAACATAGCGCCCGCGATGCCGCAGAAGAAGGAACTGGTGACAAATGCAATTTGTTTGTGCTTTGCCAAATTAATACCCATGGCCTCTGCGGCAATTTCATTGTCGCGAATAGCCTTAAACGCACGCCCGTACGTTGAGTTCAACATCAAAAGAATAACACATACGCAAACGCCTGCAATCCCCGCATACACCAAAACGTTTTGCGGTGCGGAGAAGTTGTTGATGGGGTCGGGACCGTTTGTCACGGAGCCGAAATACTGCAGTTGTACCAAACCGCGCACAATCTCGGCAAAGCCGAGGGTGGCAATGGCCAAATAGTCGCTCTTCAAATGCAGCACGGGCAGACCCACCAAAAAGGCGAAGAAAGCGGCAACGAGACCGGCCAAAATCAAGGCAGGTACCAACGGCATTTGAAAATTGACAATGCTGTCCCCATAGTTGCGGAAGACGGTGCTGCGCAACTCGGTGGGGATGGTAAAGATGGCATAGGTGTATGCGCCCAGCAGCATAAAGCCGGCCTGGCCCAGAGAGAACAAACCGGTAAAGCCGTTGAGCAGGTTCATGGAAACGGCGGCCAGCGCAAAGGTGCAAACCTTACGCAAAACGGAAAACCACATGGACGTGGAGGGGGCAAACAATTGGATGCCCAGTAAAATCAGGAAAATGACAACGACAAGCGCCATATTGCAAAGCAACCGCTTGTTTTTGTCCCAAAACGTTGTTAGCATGTCATCCTCCTTATACTTTTTCCGTGGTTTTTTCGCCGAACAGGCCGGTGGGTTTCACAATCAAAATGATAATCAAAATACCGAAAGAAATGACGTCGGAGAAGTCGGCAAGACCTACGGCCTTTGCCACGCTTTCCACGACACCGATGATGATGGCGCCGACAACGGCACCCGGAATGGAACCGATACCGCCGACAACCGCTGCAATAAACGCCTTGATACCCGGTGTGGAACCGGCCATATGGTTGATACCCGTATTTTTGGAGAAATACAGGACGGAACCGACGGCGGCCAGGAAAGCACCGATGGCAAAGGTGGTGGAAATGACGCGGTTGATTTTAATGCCCATCAATTGCGACGTTTGGAAGTCGCGGGAGACAGCGCGCATCGCCATACCGAATTTGGTGTGGTTAATCAACAGCATAAGCACGCCCATCAAAATGATGGCCACAACGGGGGATAGGAAAACGGTTAATTTATCTTTAACGCCGAACAATTTCACACTCTCGGACAGCAGCGGAATATCGGGGAACTGCTTGGATAACCCGCCCGTGACGTAACATACCAGGTTCTGCAACAGGTAGGATACGCCGATGGCGGAAATCATGACCGACATTCGCGGTGCCTCACGCAAGGGGGAATAGGCACATTTTTCAATGAGAAAACCAATGAGCACCGTCAACACAACCATGACGGCCAAAGAGAACAAAATAGGCATTGCGGGGAAAGACGCCGTAAAATAAATCAACAAAATGCCCGAGACCATAAACAAATCGCCGTGCGCGAAGTTTATCAGTTTCAGGATGCCGTAAACCATGGTATATCCAATGGCCACAAGGGCAAACTGACCGCCGGTTGCCAGGCCTCTGACGATATACGGAAAGATGTTCATCTGGAAAAATCCTTTCTGACCGAAAAGGCGGTGAAAAAACACGAGTTTTTACACCGCCTTTTTATTTGGATTATTGCGGCAAATTCAGATTAATTTGCCTTCTTTGCAACGATGTCATACGCAAAACCTGCCATGACGGAACCCTGGAACGGATCCAGGAAGCAGGTACGGAAGTAGTAATTGTGACCGTCAGTTACAGATGCGTTGGTGCAGGAAATACCGATAGCGGGCATACCGGCAGCCTCAAACGTGGAAGCAGCGGCAATGGAAACGCCGGAACCGTAAGAACCGAGGGCAACCAGAGCACCCTTATTAACGATAGCACCTGCAGCGGTTACGGCCATATCTTCTTTGGAACCGTTATCGCTGAGGTACGTTTCAATGGTGTAAGTTTCACCACCGATGACAATGGTATTCTTGAGAGAATTGGCATACAGGATACCCAAAACTTCCTGCTTACCGCCCGCAGCGTTATCGCCGGAGGTCGGCTCGTAAATACCGATGACAATCTTCTTGTTGGCGGTATCCAAGGCAATACCCGTTGCATCGCCGTAATTGAAAGCGGATGCAGGGGTTGCATTGTTCGCAACGGATTGCAGTCTTGCAAAAGTGAAAGCACCGTCTCCGGCCTTCTTAATATAAGCGCTGCTCTTAATAGCATCGCCCTTTTCGTCGAACTGAATGGCACCGGTTACGGCATCATCATACTTCAGCGTCCACAGAGCGGTAGCAACGTCAATGGAAGTCAGTGCATTGCCTTTTACGGCTGCAGCTGCTTCGATGGCGGCGTAAGCCACGTTGTAAGCGTCAAAGCCGAGAGCGGAAACAGCTGCAACGATATCGTTACCGCCGTTCATGGCCTTCATATCGGCATCAGCATTCAACCATGCCTTGAAACCGGTAACGAAGTTGCCGGCAGCAGCGCTGGATGCATCGGATTCATCAAAGAACGTGGAGCAGTAAACTGCCAGGTCGGTGCCCTTTACGGCATCCAGAATAACGGAAGATTCCCAGGTATCGCCGGCCAGAATGGGGCACTCGATACCGAGGTCGTTGGCCTGTTTGAGCAGGTTGGCAGCAACCGTCGTGGAGTTGGGGGCGAAGATAACGTCAGCCTTCTTATCGATTGCCTTCTGCAGGTAGTCGGAGAAGTTGGTGGTACCGTTGGTGAACGTTTCCATTACGGTCACGCCGCCCAGCGCCTCAAAAGCGGTTTTGAAGTTGTTGGCAAGACCCAGGGAGTAAGTGTCGCCTTTTTCAGCGAGAATGTAAGCAACGACCTGATCGTCGTCTGCCTTCTCTTCGCCGCAGGCGCAGAACATTGTCATAGCGCCGAGGCACAGAACCAGGGCCATGACTGCTGCAAGCAGTTTTTTCATTGTAGATTTCCTCCAAAAATTATTTTTGCAAAATTCGTGCATAAATATACAGCCCAAATTTTAATCGTTTAATTATAAACCAAAACGCCGTCTCGGTCAATACTTATTTGCATATAAATCGTTTGTTTCATTCATTTTTTACTGATTCAACGGCAAAGAATCCCAAGAAACCGTGTAAAATGAAGGACAGACGTTGCGTTTATGCAAGAAGAAACGGATGCCCTTCCCCGAGAAAAATCGTTGCGGCCGCCCCGGCGGGGCTGACACATGATTTAACTAAAAAATACGGTGAATCCTGCCATGCAGCGTTCACCGTATTCCGTTTTTCTGCCGATGCAGACAACCGTCTTTTAAGCTGTGATTGGGTTTCCGACAGGGGAATCCTCAGTCCGTTCCATACCGCTCGGATTGATAGACACGTTCCAAAATCTCCTCGGTTTCGGTTTGCCAATTCCACAGCACTTCTCCGAGCAATGCCACTGCTCGCGGAACAGCGACTTCAAACGCACCGTCTTCCACCAATGCCGTTACAACGGCGTCGGAAAGTTCGGCCCCGGTCACTGCCCTGCAATACCGTTTTAAGTCCTCCAAGTGATAAATCCAATAAGGTTCAACAAAACGCCAATAAAAATCCTGCGTTTTACGATATTCCCGACAGGCAACCGGGTCTGTGACACCGGCAATAATATCCCCGCGATAATGCTCGAACTGTTTCCATTTCAACACGGTAAATCCTTTCAGTACCGTGCCGAACCGTCCGCCTTTTCCTGCCAAGCCAAGCAAATTTTCGGTATATGCCAAGGCCTGCGATGCATTCCCGGTCCTGGGGTCATAGTGATACGGGAAACCCCCGCAATCCTCCCAAACGGGCGTCACGTCGGCGGAAAGACGCAACCGGTCCCAATTTTCCCGAATGGAACTTGCGTGAATACCGAATTGAACGTAAAGATCCGGATGGGCCTGCTTCAGCGCAGCCGTGACGCGGTTAATCCATTTGGCAATCAAATCAGCAATCGGCACACCGCCGACTTCGGTTGCCGTCGTCTCGGTAAACCCCTGGAAATAGACACCGTCACCGCCGACGGGAAGATACTCTTTGTCATACGTTTCCAGTACACGACGGCTCCAATTATTCATTTCTTCTTCGTTGGTGGGGTCAACCTTCACGTTTTCCCCCCACGCGCAGGAATATCCCCAAATCACTTTTATGCCGAGACCGTGCGCGCAGGCAACCATATCGCGGGCGTTGAGCGGCACGAAATCGTTCCAAATAATCACGGTATTCATGCGGCATCTCGCCATATTTTCAAAATAATTGCGGTAATCGAAAATGCGGTGTCCCCACGTCCAAAGCCCCCTGTTTGCAATGGCAGGCGCTTCCGATAGGGTGAATGCCGGGCATGGATCGATAAACGGCCGCAAGCGGGTTTCGTAGTGATAGCCGTAATACTTCAGTTTGGTATCCAAATACGCCGTCTCGAACGTATAGACACCGTACAACGTGCCGACGTCATCGGCACCCTGAATGACGATATCGGTGCGTTCTGCGGCTACGGGGCGAAGGGATGCTCCCACGCATATGGAAAAGCCCTCCCGGCGGTTCTGCGGCGTATAGAATCCCAGCGCCGCCAGTTTTAGCAATGCCGGATTACTTTTTAAGGTGCCGACGAAAATCACGTTGTCGTTCTCGCCGATATCTTCTTCACTTTGACACACCGTTAAAATATACGGCAGGAAAGAACGAACTGCCCCGTACGTTTCCTCGATGGCTTTTTTCAAAACGGCGGAACTTTCGTCACTCCCGAAAAACAGTTTCCACCGCACCGCTCCATAGTCTTGATATGCCATTTTTCGTCACCCCCGCTTTCTGCACAGCCAAACCGGCCGCCGGCTTATGCAATACTTCATACGAATACTGTATTCCTGACGTCAAATAATCTTTATGCCGTCCCGGTTCATCATCGCCCACAACCCGATACCGGGGATTTGCAGGGAGGCAAGCTCGTCGTCGCTCGGGACGTCACCGCGGCCGAGCAGTGCCTGCGCAACGGCGCACAATACTGCCGTTTTGCCCTCGGCACGGTACGGCATATCCGGATTTTGGGCAAAGAAACGATACAGGGCACTGACGTGTTTGGTATCGTCCGCCGTATTGTAGGTATGGTAATACTTTGCACCGCAGGTGTCCGTCGCGGCGGGGCATCCCCCAAAGACGCATACGGGCGTCTCACCGGCCAACGCATCGCCTGCCATATAATACGGGACGTTTAGTGTGAAATTGCAATCCAGGGCAAAAATGCGGCGCGTCCATTCGTCTTTTTGCTCTTGGCGCATGCCCGGCACGTTGCGTTCCAACAGACGTTTCAACAGGGCCAGCATTTTTTCCTCGCTGTCAATATACCCCTGTGCCGGCACGTGTGCCCGAATATCACCGACACGCAGCAAATTCGTATCGATTTCGAAATCCACCTCGGCCGGTTCCGGGTTGGGCAAACCGAATTTGCGGCACAGGAAATCATACACGCGTTCCCGCACGGGTAAATCGTAACAGTGCGGCGCGTGGTGATAATAATGCTCGAAGTTATCCCCTGCCCTGTATAAATCGTACACGTTTTGTACCGTGGGGAACTCACAGGTCTGAGAATGTTTGGTCCAGTCGCCGTCGGCGGCCGCCATAAACAGCGGACGGGGGGCGATGGTCATGGTGTAATCAATATTGCAGAAATAATTGCGTAAAAATGCAGTGTTTTCGCAAATACAGCCGCCCTGCATCAGGCAGGATGCCATATTGATGGGTGCGGCAACTTTGACACGCTCGTCCAACGCCGCCAGGAAATAGGTTTGTGTCCCGCCGCCGGAGCAGCCGGTGCAGCCGATGCGATCGGCGTCCACGTACGGCAGTGCAGATACAAAATCAACGGCCTTTCGCGAGTTATTCAACTGCACGGAAAAGTGACCGACGTTATACGCCTCATACCCGGGAATCGTATCGTAGTGCCCCAATTGGGTTGCGTCGTTGAACCCAATCATATCGTAGGCAAACGCCACCATGCCGCGCAGCGCCTGGTTGACGCACCGTTGGGGAATGCGCGCCAAGGGGCTGAGTTCCAACCGTCCGCTGTCCCAATGGCCGTGCGGATTCAATACCGCCGGGTACTTTTTGCTCGTATCTTTGGGGCGGAACAGATTACCCGTGACGTAAAAGCCGGGCAAACTTTGGAGAATCACTTTTTCGATGACGATGCCCATAAACTCAAACGCACCGAAGACGATAGGGTTCAGCGGTGCGTCGTGGGCCAGCAAATCGATGGCGGAAGCAAACCGCAAATTGTCAAGCAGCGCCTGTTTATTTTGCTCCCATTCCGCAAGCGTTGCGGGATGCAGAGGTGTCATATTATCTTTTAACGTGCGAATTCTCATTCATACTGCCTTTCGTACTGTTCGTTTTTTGAGGCAATCAGGAACGCGTATTTCAGGAAAGGATACGCTCCCCGGTGTCCAAATCAAACGTTCTGTTCTCTCCCACGCCGACGCGCACACAATGCAGGCGGCGATTATCGTAATCGGCGTACACCATATCGAACGAGGCGTCGCCCGTTTCCCGAATCAACGTGGTGGCAATCACGGGACAGGTGCCGACCTGCGTTTGCAAATCCCGGTGCATATGACCGCTGATGACGAATTCGATGCGGCCCTGTGCCTGCGTAAAATCGTACGCAGTGTCCTGAATCTTCAGTTTTTCCCTGCCGTTATATGCCAAAATGATTTTTTTCAGTTCTGCAACCATAGCGGCATCCGGAGACGTCAATTCGTACCACCACCACATATGAATGGCGATAGCATAATGCCGCGCCGCATCCGTTTGTAAGCCTTTCGCCACGAAATGCATCTGCTCCCATTTATAATCGTTCATGACTGTGGCATTCCAGTCGATCTGGGAATCCAACACAAAAAAGGTGGTGTGGGCCCCGTTAAACGAATAATAGGGGTGCCCGTAGGCGCGGAAGCGCAAATTGGCGGACTCTGCCGGGCTCATCCCCCTGTCAGCGCCGAGCTGCACACCGTTTTCGTCCACGCCCTGATAATTGGAATCGTGGTTGCCGAGCACGGGATAATAATCGTGGAAATGCGCACGCATATAGGCGTCCACCATGCACAATTTACCCTTGGCTTCGGCCATGGTATCGTTGTCACCCAACCAGTCGCCGCCGTCCAAGATGAAGTTCATGGGGGTGGCCGCATAATACCGCTCCATTTCACCCAAGAACAGTTGAGCTCTTGCCTGCTCCTGTTCGTCGCTCATTTCCCCCTTGTTGTACAGGTGGGTATCGGTGAAAAACAAAAAGTTTTCGCTTTCTTTGGCGTCATTCAATAAAGCGCAAAATTCAAATGCTTTCGGCAGTTTTTCCAGGTTATCGTTGATTTTTTGATAAGGCATGATACGCACACTTTCTTTGTCATTCAATTATTTTTTCGTTTCGGCAGAACGCCCATCAATCCGGCAGTTTTTTGCCGCACTTGGGGCAAAAATCAAAATCACCCTGCACCGCTGCACCGCAATACGGGCAATACTTGGCAGCGGTCCCGGGAACGTTATCCTTTTTATCTGATTCATATCCATCTTTTTTGCCGCCGTATTTTTCATTTAACGGATCGGACTCTTCGGTTTCATCCACGATATCAATAACGGAATATCTGTCTTTGGCCGTGGCATTGCGGTAATGGTAACAAGCACCGTAAATGGCAAACCCAACAAACAAAAGCCCAAAAGGAATCATAAACCATGCGCCCATTGCTCCTGCCGCGATACACCAAAATACGCCGAAAGCCGCTGCGAATACGCTGCCGGCTGCGCTTAATTTGGATGGTCCCCGTCCCGGTTTTATGCTTTTCATTGCTGTCTCCCTTCAAAATGACGATTTGTTTGTGCACCCAACTGCTGTGTCGATACCATTATATCATATAATACCGAAAAAGAAAAGCCGACTTCTTCATTTTTTGAAAAAGTCGACTTTTTTAGGTTTGCGGGACCTTATTTGCTCAGTTCCTCGTCAATGCTTTTCGCAGCCGTTTTGCCGGCCCCCATGGCCAGAATAACGGTAGCGGCACCGGTTACGGCGTCGCCGCCGGCGTAGGTATGCTCTTTCGACGTTTTGCCGGTCTCATCTGTCACAATGCAGCCGCGGCGGTTGGTTTCCAGGCCCTCCGTCGTGCTCTTGATGAGCGGGTTGGGCGTGGTGCCGATGGCCATAATGACACAGTCAACGTCCAACACAAATTCACTGCCGGGCACCTCCACGGGGCGTCTTCTGCCGGAGGCATCGGGCTCGCCCAGTTCCATACGAATGCATTTGACACCCGTAACGAATTTATCCTCGCCGCCCAAAATCTCCACGGGGTTGTTGAGCAGATTGAAACGGATGCCTTCTTCCTTGGCATGCTCCACTTCTTCTTTTCTGGCGGGCAGTTCCTCCTCGGAACGTCTGTAGACAATATAGACTTCCTCCGCACCCAATCTCTTGGCGCAGCGGGCAGCGTCCATGGCAACGTTACCGCCGCCGACAACCGCCACCTTTGTGTTCTGTTTGATGGGCGTTGCGGCATCTTCCCGATACGCCTTCATCAAATTGATACGGGTCAAAAATTCGTTGGCCGAATAGACGCCCTTCAGATTCTCACCCGGGATGTTCATAAAGGAAGGAAGCCCTGCACCGGAGCCGATATACACGGCTTCAAAGCCGAATTCGGGCGTGAAGAGCTCGTCCACGTCCAGCGTTTTACCGACAACCACGTTGGTTTCAATTTTAACGCCGAGCGCCTTCAGCCCTTCCACTTCTTTTTCCACGATGGATTTGGGAAGGCGGAATTCGGGAATACCGTAAACCAGGACACCGCCTGCAATATGCAGCGCCTCAAAGATGGTGACGTCGTAGCCCTTCTTTGCCAGGTCCCCGGCACAGGTCAAACCCGAAGGGCCGGAACCGATGACGGCAACCTTATGCCCGTTTGACGCGGGCTTTTCGCAAACGGCAGCCGCATGGGCATTGTGCCAGTCGGCGACAAAGCGTTCCAAGCGGCCGATGGCTACTGCCTCGCCCTTAATGCCGCGTACACAGCACTTTTCACACTGGCTTTCCTGCGGGCAAACACGGCCGCACACAGCCGGCAACGAGCTGCTTTGGGAGATGACCTGATAGGCACCCTCGTAATCCTTCGCCGTGATTCTTTCAATAAAAGCGGGAATATCGATTTCCACGGGACAGCCCGATCTGCAGGGCTTGTTCTTGCAGTTCAGGCAGCGGGCAGCCTCATCCAGCGCCTGCTCCTCGGTGTACCCGAGCGCAACTTCCAGGAAATTGCCGTTGCGGACCTGCGGGTCCTGCGTCGGCATTGCATTCTTTTTAAGTGACATGTTCGGCATATTAATCTCCTGCCTTCTTGAAGAGGTTACACGTCTGCTCGTAGGCGTGTCTTTCAAAGGTTTTATAGATAGAGCCCCTGTCCATGGCCTCGTCAAAATCAACCAGGTGACCGTCAAACTCGGGACCGTCCACACAGGCAAATTTCGTCTCGCCGCCGACAGTGAGTCTGCAGCCGCCGCACATACCGGTGCCGTCGATCATAATGGGGTTCATGGAAACCACTGTCTTGACGCCGTATTCCTTGGTCAGTTTGCAAACGAACTTCATCATAATCACGGGACCGATGGCGATGACCTCGTCGTACTGCTGCCCTTCGTCCAAAAGGTCCTTGAGTGCATCGGTCACAAGGCCCTTGCGCCCGATAGAACCGTCGTCGGACATAAACTCAATACGGTCGGCCACTGCACGGAATTCCTTTTCCAAAATGACCAAATCTTTATTACGGAAACCGATGACAACGTGTGTCTCGGCGCCGATATCATGGAATTTCTTGGCAACGGGATATGCAATGGCGTTGCCAACACCGCCGCCGACGATACAAACCTTCTTAATGCCGTCCGTATGGGTGGGCTTTCCCAAAGGTCCCACAAAATCCGCAATATAGCCGCCCGCTTCCACGTGGTTCAGTTTTTCCGTGGTGGCACCGACAACCTGGTAAATCACGGACACGGTACCGGCGGTTCTGTCATAATCAGCGATTGTCAGAGGAATTCTTTCCCCTTCGTCATCGACACGCAAAATAATAAATTGGCCGGGCTCGCACTTTCTGGCAACCAGCGGCGCATTCACGGTAATCTTCGTCACCGTGGGGTTTAACACTTCCCTTTCCAGGATTTGATACATACGATTTGCTCCTTGTTTCTCCATACGTTATGGAATATCTAAAATAATATATTATTTTACCGCATTTACATAAGAAAAGCAAGACTTTTCGCCATTAACATCGGCTGCCTTGTCTTGACGGCCGCCGAGTTTGCGTTTGTCTTCACTATTTCTTTCGTCTCTTATTTTACCTTGACCGCTGATTGAAAAGCCGACTTTTTCAAATTCATCAAAAAAGTCGACTTGTAAAAACGTGCGCGGGACCCAAAGACCCTCTGCGGCAAATTTGGGGAATCTGTCGCAGAGGGCCTTTTATGCGGTGCATTATACGTTCGTATCAACGGTGCAATCAAAAGCTTTTACGTCTGTTCCGTTGTGGCAATTCAGCACGGTAAACCGATTCTCTTTGACACAGTAGGTATCACCCATGCCGTGGAACGAACAAACGGCTTGATAGTGGTTGCCGAATTTTTTGCCGTCTTTTTCAATGCTGATCGGCGCGGACCAATGAATCAAATCTTTTGACGTTCGGATTTCCATATAATCGGAAATGAGTTGTTTGGCATTCCCGAAATTGGCGGGGGAAGAAGTCAACACGTAACAATGATACGCCTGAAAATAGGCAACTCTCGGGTGCCATGCGTTGATAACGATGGGGGTTTCTTTCCCGAAGTTTCCGGCTTCGCCAAAAGCGCCGTTATCGTATTTGACAAAGTCGCCCATAATGCCGTCTGTTCTTTTTCTGCTTCTTGCAACGTATGCGTTGCAGGCGGTCCATTCCCATTTCTTTACGTCAATTTCGATAATATTATAGAAAAGATAAATAAAGTCGTCGTTTTCAGGGCAAAACAGGGAAAAATCTCCGCTGCCGAGTTTGATGATATCGCCTTGCTGCCCGATGACGTTCACGTTATCCGGGTTGAAAGCCGACGTAAAGCAAGCCGTTTCTCCGCTTAATACCCATCGATCAAACGTCCAGTTCTTTCCTTCGTCATCCGAATGCATCAAGCCGACGTGCCGGAAATCCGAATCGCACTTCGGCGTTTGGCAATAACCGATTGCATCATAGGCAGTTCCCTCCCCGTTCCAACCGGTTTCGTTGTGGAAAAAGCAAAAGAATCGGTTGGTGTTGGGGCAAATATATAATCCGAAAGGCCAAATCGATCCCCGTGCTCTTATCCCTTCCGAATATTTGATTTGATCGAAAGCTGCGTCCGCAGAACCCACGCGGAAATTCGTGGAAATGGGATAGAGCTTTACCATATCGTCAAACGAAGTGCCGGAAAACATACAGATATTTCCCATATGGGAATGCCCGCTGATGGCAAACAACTTTCCGTTTTTATCCCGTGCAAAAGGAACGGTGCCGTCCTGGTAAACACCGTTTTTATTTAGAAAAGGGGAATCGTAACTGTTGCCGACAGAAAACGCGGCATTTTTGAACACGTTATCCATGCTTCCTCCTATAATCATTCGATTTGTCCTACCATTATATCAAAAACGCACAAAAAAGAAAAGCCGATTCCGCCAAATTCAAAAAAGGACACGACTGTAAAACTTTACTGCCGTCTTGATTCATCCACTCGCCCGCCGGGCGACATCATTGCCGAACGCTGTACCTAAAGAGGTACGTTTATTTGACAAATCACAGTTTTGGCGCTATAATTCAATTACTCAATTGTAAAACTGCGTTTTCCAATTGGAAACCGCGCGGCGGGGTTACGCGCGCTTATCGCCGCCTTCAAAAATCGAAGATTTTTGAGACACCCCTGTGCGCGCGGACTCGCTTTGCTCGTCTAAAAGGTGTTTTTTCGGCGGCAAAGCTGCCGAAAAAACGAATTTATCGTTATTCTTCTGATTTTTACAATTCACTATTAACAAAAAAAGAAACGGAGAAAGCCTATGCCTTGTACTACTATTTTGGTCGGAAAAAAAGCCAGCAACGATGGTTCCACCATCATTGCCCGCACGGACGACGGTGGTTTTGAGCCCAAGCGTCTTGCCGTCATGCTGCCGGAGAAACAACCGCGCAAATACAAAAGCGTCATTGCCCATTTAACCATTGCATTACCCGACGCACCGATGCGTTACACCTATATTCCCAACGTTTCCCGCAAAAACGGCACTTGGCCGGCCTGCGGCATCAACGAGGCGAACGTCGCCATGACGGCCACCGAAACCATCACTTCCAATCCTCGCGTACAGGGTGCCGACCCATTGGTTGTCTATCGCAAAAAAGAAGGAAAAAAGCCGGAAGTGCCCGGCGGCATCGGTGAGGAAGATTTGGTCACCCTTGTGCTTCCCTATATTCGTTCGGCGCGCGAAGGTGTAAAACGGCTCGGTGCCCTATTGGAACAGTACGGCACCTATGAGGCCAACGGCATTGCCTTTGCAGATGCCGACGAGATTTGGTGGTTGGAAAGCATCGGCGGGCACCATTGGATTGCCCACCGCGTTCCCGACAACCGCGTGGTATTGATGCCCAACCAATTCGGTTTGGATACGTTTGATTTTGACGATGCCATGGGCGCGCAAAAAGAAAATATGTGTTGTGCCGATTTGCTTAATTTTGTCAAAAAATACGACCTCAACACCGACAAAGAGGGACAGCCGTTTAACCCGCGGCATGCGTTCGGCTCCCGCAGTGATACGGACCACATCTATAACACGCCGCGCGCCTGGTTTATGGCCCGTTATTTCCTGGAAAACACCTATCGGTTTGACGGCGACGGTGCAGATTTCAACCCCGAATCCAACAACCTGCCCTGGTCGTTGATTCCCGAACGCGCCGTGACCGTGGAAGACGTGCGATATTTGTTGGGATCATACTATCAGGGAACACCCTACAATCCCTACGTTGCTGCGTCCCCGCTCAAGGGCAAATACCGTGTCATCGGTGTGCCGAACAGTGATGATTGCGGTATCTTGCAAATTCGCGGCAACAAGCCCGCACCTATTCAAGGCGTGGAATGGCTTTCCATGGGCGGCAGCGGCTTTACTGCCTGCTTCCCCATGTACGCAAACGTCTCCGCTTTCCCGGCATACGTCGGCGGTACAACCGAAACCGTTTCCACCGATGCCATGTATTGGCACAGCCGCATGATTGCATCCCTGACCGATGCACACTATACAAGCGCGATTCTGTTTGACGAACGCTATCAAAATGCCGTACTCAATCAAGGCAGAAAAATAGTGGACGCCTATGATGAACGTTTGCAAAACGGTGAGGACGCCTCCCTGCTGGAAACGGCAAACAAAGAAATTGCCGACATGGTCAAAAAAGAATCGGACAGCGTTTTGGAAAAGCTGTTGAACAATGCCGGTGAGCATATGAAAACTCGTTATCATCGCGGTGACAACTGACAGCAATTGTCCGAACGCCGTTTCATAGAAAAACAGGGGATGCTTCCGTATGAAGCATCCCCTGTTTATTCACGTTGTGATATCTTTTCACCTAACTTTTTAGCAAAAAGTACCGCATTTTACTCTTTTTTAACTCGTACCGATCCAATCATGATTGACTCAACAATTCAAGTATTTCGGTTTTGCACTGTTCGATTAAATCAGCGTCAACCTCGGTATCGCGGAAATTTCTCGCCACCCTGCGCGAAATCGCCGCTGCGGTTTCCGGGTTTGTCTTGCCGAGCATATTGAGAAGTTCCCAATCCTGAATACCGTCTCTCGTTTCTCGGCCTCTTACCGAAATACTAACGTCGTTGTTAGCCACGTCGGGATAAACGACGTACCCGTCGCCCTTAAAACGAGCGTCGGGATTTTTTCCGTGTATCAAATCATCATTCCAATAATTGAAGCCCCAATGTAAAAATCCGGTTATTCCCTGCGAGTAGCAAGCCCACTTTATCGTTCGGCTTTGTCCGTGCGGACAGTCAATAAACTTGTTCATCCACCACGATTCCTCCGGGAAACAGCAGGAATAGCACCAAACGCAGTCGCCTTTTTTCTGCCGCTCGGTATAAAAGTCATCGCCCTCATCATAGACCTCGAGGCGCGGAATGAAAGTATCGCAATACCCTGCGAGCTCACGTCCTATTGCATGGGTATCAATCGGCTCGGAACACGTAATATCCGGCATACATTCCCTGACAATATTCCTTGCCCATTGATAATATTCCGAGGAATGCGGTTCGTCCTGAATATGCGTTTGCAGCATACCGAGCCATCCCTTTTCTGCGAAATGTTTATACATTGCCGCATAATACGCTTTTGCCCACCGTTCAGCTTCCGGCGTGTAAATATCATACAGGCAAAACTTATTATTGTAATCTATACCTACGATTTGCTTCCCGGTTACCGATGCAACCATGGCGCCGAGCGTAACGTATTTATAAGAACCGTTTTCAAGCATGGTTTCAACAAGCCTGTCAAACAGCGAAAAATCAAACTTCCACTCTTCTTCACCAATGCGGGACGAACCGGCATCGAGCAGCAATTCGGGGCTGTAAACGCATAAACTGTTCACGCGCATTTTTTTCATCGCCTTGGCATAATTTGCCATAAGCGCCCACCATTTTTCGGAATACCGCTCATATTCATAAAACGGTTGCGTCGGTCTCTTGGCTTTGGCTTTTCCGAAATCGAAGTGCCCCCCGGCACAAAAGAAATATTCATGCCCGAATTCGGATTTCTTGGGTTCCGGAATGGTGACGTCGTATATCGTGAGCGTTACGGAAAGGTTGAAATCCCCTGCGCTCGTGCTGACTTTATACGGTATTTTGTAGATGCCCGGCTTTGCATCTTGACTGACTTCAAAGTCGAGCCATACCCCTTGCGTCGTATTGGCTTCGACACGTAGGCTGTTTTGATGCACAATCATATCCGGATACGGAACACCGTCATTAAATACAACGTATCCCTGATAGGCAAAGGAAGCCGTAACGTTTTCCGGCAAATCGGCATACGTTACTCCCATAATATCAAATGCGGTAACCTCACGCAGCAAAAGCTGTGCGGAAACCGCCATATTTCTTGCCGAATGGAGCGTGATTGCAGGATTGTCAAATTGTCCGATTCGCGTGGATTTAAAAACCGACGCCGAACTGTGTTTTGCCCAAATTTGCATATTCTTCCTCCTTATGCCACCGGATTGGTTGTGTTTACCCATAATAATGAGATCCCGAAACCCTGGGATTATTCAGCGAATCACCTTATTTTGAAGCGCCAAATACGAAAATATCATTATTTCAAAATATCATCGTACGGAATGCGGCGCATACAATGCTCCTTTGCATTTTCATAGGCCAAGTACATCATACGCTTTTTGTCATCCATATAAGCATGCGGATAAAACCAAATGTCTTGTTCCGGCTCTACCGACAGCACGTACTGCCAGGATGCACCGCTGTCTTTCGACTTGTAAATCTGCAAATGACTGCGTTGGTTCCAATTCTCTTTTTCCCCGACGAAGTTGTTAATCATCACCAGAGTGCCGTCAATTTTGCAAAGCGTAAATTTGGTGCCGGGATTGGGAATTTCGCTCAAGTGCGGCTTTGTCCAAGTACGGCCGTAGTCATAGCTATCGGCTCGTTCCAAGCGTGCCTCGGGGGCCGTTACGCGCATGTACATGATGAGGTGGCCGGGCTCGGCTTCAACGGCATTGGGCTCCCACAGGCTGTACTCTTCTTTCAAATAGCCATATGCCTGATAGGACAGACCTTTGTCAGCGGAAATTGCACAGCCCGAGCGGAAAGGAAAACGGTTACCCTTTTCTTTGTTATGGTCGTTGATCCAGTCAAAATCGTAGGTGGTTTCCTGCCAATACATGGGGAAAAACCACTCCCCGTTGCTCATGACAAACCCCTGCCGCAAAGTGACACCGTTCACGTGACCCGGCAGAGAAACGGGCTCGCTCCAATGATAGCCGTTGTCGCTCGTTTCCATCACAAAGGTCTCTAATTCGCGATAATGGCACACCGCGTTATAGGTGTGCACCACCGCAAAGCACCGGTCCTCTTCACAGAACAGTTCGGTGGCCCAAATGCCGCGGCTGCTGTGGGAGAGAATCGTATCGGGCTCGCTCCAAGTGTCGCCGTCATCCAAACTGCGACTCATCTTTAACACGTTTTCGTTATGCGGCTCACAGGGGCCGCCGGTTAAAAACAGACATATCAGAGAACCGTCTGCCATGCGGCGAATCAGCGGCTCTCTGCCAAAGGGCTCAAAGGTGGCAATATGCTTTCTATCGGATATCATTTTATTACCCTCTCATTTACGAATACTCGTTTTAGTTTTGCATCTTCCGAACACAATAACACTTTGAATAGCAACCAAGTACCGTCCTATTGCAGGCTTTTGCTATCTTTTTGGAACGTATTCAAAAAAATTCGAATGCGCCGACAATACGCTTTGGAAAAGCACGAATCAAATCATTGGCATCGTTATACAGCGTCACACCATTCGTATTGGCGAGAAGGTCAGGCGTAAAGGCATGTGTACCATAAAACAACCTTGCCAAAGGCGGCGCGGTAAATGCGGCATCGCACGCACCCTCATCGGCCAGCTTTTCCACATTTGCTTTTCCTTTTTCATACTCCACGCGGAAACGGCCCGCCGCATCGGGCAACGTATCCTCAACACGTAAGATAAATGCACCGCGTTCCTGCGGATAGACGTTCTTTTTGAGCATTTCCGCAGTATTCAAAATACGGGCGGCCATATCCGGAATCACTTGATACTTTGTGTGCGTATAATGTTGCAATATCAAATCAACCTCGGGAATGGGAGAAAGATCGTGAAAAATGACATCCGTCAATTCTCCCTCATACATACGCAAAAATCCAAGAACTTTGAGCAAAGCATCTTTATCCGCATACCCGAATTCCAGCACATACAAGCCGTCACTCACCATATGGTTAACACCATCAAAGTGCTTTCTCAAATCATACACCACATACCCCTTGACCTCACCATCTCGAATGAGCAAGTAAGTTTTCAATCTTGAACAAAGGTGACGGGCAAAAATCTCGACGGTCGGATCAACCCAATGATTATCGAACCGCCGTTGCATGGCATTGCGATTTTGGGAAAATACCTCAAAGAATTTCAAATACGAGGACAAATATTTTTCATTGTACGGAACGAGGTCCGGATATCTGGGAACAAAATCGAGCGCGGTAATGGGAAACGAACATTGCAGCTTATCCGCAATACGTTCATACCCCATCTTGCGATAAAACGAGAACGAAAACGGATGCATCATACTCACCGCGGCACCATATTCATTGGCTTTGTAAAGTGCATCATCAAAAATTTGCCGTACCAGTCCGCTGCGACGGTACTCGGGCGGTGTACCGACACCGCCCCAGTTCATACTGCGCACATAGGTGTTGCAGTAACGTGTATCACACACAGTGAGATCGGCGTGGGACATGGAAATGCGGTCATCATCGCTCATCTGCTCAATAAAATAATTATCCTCATTGCCCGATGATTTCAACGTTTGTCTGATATGCATAACGTTACTTATCTTATCCTTTCTTTTGTCTGGGAAAATAGGTAATGCGAAGATTGGTACAACCGAGCGGCACTAAGGTAACGGGAAATGACTCTCCTTCCGTTTCTCTCACCTGCCCGGTCGGCTCCAAGTTTTTGGCTTGCGCATGACGGTAGGTATATGGGGATATTTTCATGGGGACTGACAATTCCACTGCCGGTTCCGACCAAACATAGGACGATTCTTTTTCCGTTACCGTAATTATACCGACATCCAAGTCCTCGTCTGCGGCAACGCACCACGGTTCCTTGAATCGGATTGTTCCGGTAAAATCCGGTTGTGCTTCAAACCACGACCACCCCTTTGGCAATGGTGTACGGGGCGTTCCCTCATACGATGACCATTGGGTGGGAATAGGTAACGCATACACCAACGGACCGCGTTTATACATAATGGGATACTTGCCGGACATATCCGCATCATTCACAATCTCGGCCGTTACCTCCATGGGGAATGTGATATGTATGACATCACCGGCGCGTAGCGTTTCATCCAAAAGCATGAAACCACCATCCGTCGGAACTAAGGCACATTTGACACCGTCTTTTTCAAACAGCGGTTTTTTGCACCATGCCGGGATACGCACATACAGATTTGCGCCTTCCGCCCGCGTAATGGTCAGTATCAAATCTTGTCGGAACGGGTAGGCAGTATCTATTTCAAACGCAAGTTTACGTCCACGGATGCTTGCCGGACCGTAACACAGCAGGTACAAATTCTCCTCCTCGTCGGTCATACACATGGCGCGAACAAATTCGGGAATGGTGCGCACACTTTGAGCCGGGCAACAGGCCACGTGATAGTTGGGCGCATACACTTCGTTGGCTTCCTCAAGCGAAAAAGCGGAGCAATGGCGGTTGGCACGCAGTTGATTGGGAGATGACATATAGGCTATGGCACGCTCGTCTTTTTTCCTTGCCCCCTGTGCCGCATTAAAGACACAACGTTCCAAAAGGTCACCATATTCGGCCTGTTTGGTTACCATAGCGAGCCAAATATAGGTATGGTCAAAGGTGGAAAAATTACAATATTCCGTTTCGGTAATGGCACTGATAGGACTTAAAAACTCTCCATTGGACCCGGGACCGCCTGTCGGTTGTACCATCTTTTTTAATGCCTTATCCAACCCATTGACGGAGGCACGCAACATACGTTCCTCCCCCGTGGCACAATAAATCAAGGCCGGATGCTTAACATCCTCCCCATAGGCAACCGTATGCATGGACGTGTAGGGCAAATTCGGGGAAAGATATTGCGAAACTTTGTTTTGCCAACGGGAGTGGTCCTCCAACCAAGTGAGCCACTGTTCGGAGAATGCCAACAGACGTTTGTCTCCGGTTATGGCATAGACACATATCATTGACTCAATAATGGTTGACCCCACATAGTCGGTTTTGCTTTCCTTCCAATTCTCACAGAACCACAAAAGGCCCCGATATACCGCCTGCAACACGTCTTCCCTGCCGGTGGCATCATAGTAGGACAAAAGTGCGCGGTAACACCAGTTTGCGCCCCATGCATTATAGTCTGCCATACGGTTGGTGTCTGCCGGATACCCGCCCAGATACCCATCCGGTTCTTGATGGGCCAAAACACCCTCCACCCATGCGGTGGCCTTTTGCATCAATTCCTCATCTTGCAGGGTATATGCAAGTTGGACAAGTCCCGTCCAATACGTACCGGATATTTCACTGCACCAACCGGCGGCGAACGTACGATTTTCATCCTCAAACATGGAATAATCGATAAAAGGGCGCGCTATCATTTTGGGTTCCAACTCATCAAGATGGCCACCCATACCCGCTTTGGACAGGAGTAGTTGGTCCTTGATCCAACCCTTGGCAACAATGGCTCCCAAAGGCAGTTTGGCAAGTTTATGAAATGTCGGCACGGTGGTCAAACCAAATTGAATGTTCATATTATATCCTCTTTACCATCATCATTTCTCAATTTCAATGGAACCGTATGCCCTGCCTTCTGGTCCTGAAATCACGTGACACCCGCAACGGTTTACTGCGTTTTTTCCAATCGAATATCAAAGCAGGCCGTTTGAAAGGTTATACCGCGTTTTTTTCACGTCCACATAAAAGCAAGCCGCTCCGATAGCCGCGCAGCGCGGGCGTATGGACGTAATACCGCCCGTTTTTCTTTTCGTAACGGCACGCGGTCGGCTCGTTGTCCGCCGTAACCCAAATAAACGTTTCGGAAGCCGGCTTCAAAATCTCAAACGTCAATTCATCGGAATCACTGATAGTGATGCTGTGAACGAAAACACCGGTGCAGTGTCCCGCGTCATCTTTTCGCGGCACCACGACAGCCTGTTCGGCCGAGAGCAGCCGAGCACCCACGCCGCCCGAAAGCGTATCTGCCATATCCAATAGAAACGCGCGCCGCGCGCTGTTCACGGTAAAACGGAACAAGTGATTGGCACAAACGCACCAAAGACCGCCGTGCGTCGTTTTCAGCAGCGCCGAAGCAACCTTTCCGTCCGCGTGCGCCACAGGCGTGAAACGGCCTTCCTCTGCGGCATTGCCGACAGGTGTCAATGCATGGCAGGCGCTTGCGTCCCCGATAAAGTTTATGCGGCCGTGTTCGGGTGAATCCCCGTAGGTTTCCTCACGGGGCAGGTCGCACGGAATCGCTTGGGCAGGAAAATCATTTCCAAAGCCTCTTGCAGCAAGCGCCGACAGGCATTCACCGTCGGTCAATACGTTTTTCGAGAGCAGTTCCTCAATTTGTCCATCGGAAAGATAGGAAACCATGGCGGGATGGAGCAAATAGGCCCGATTGTCTTCATAAGAAAGCGGCAATCCGACCGTCCACGCTGCCCAACCGGCATCAAACGGCACCTTTGCCCAAAATTGGGTATTTCGTTTGCCGCTTTCAACCTCCTGCTCTTCTTCCTGTGTCAACGTGCGGGTCGCATAGGCATCTTCATACAGGACCGGATGCAGCCCCAGTACGGTGCTGTTTTGGCTCCATGCCCGCAGTGCCTCGAAATACGGGCGTTCTGTCTCAAGCGCCTTAAGGTAGCGCATACCGTATGAAAGCGGTTCGCCGCATTCCCCAATAACCGAGAAAGTTGTGCCGTTACACCCCAAGGCCAAATTGATCTCAGCCTCCATCATCGTGCCGCGCACCGATTTCCCCGAGAAATTAAACTCGCAGTTATCAATCTCACACCGGCGATACGAAACGTACGGGGGCAACTGTGACGTTTGATAGTGGATTTGCATCATTTTGTGTAAAGTATCGCGTGGACGGTCGTCGGTATAATTGCCGTTACCCGAGCGGGCGATGACATCCTTTCCGCTGACACGGTACAGTGCTTCCCAGACGTGATTATGGTTTCCGCCGTGGTATCCGCCGAGATAGACGTTTTCGTACCCCATATGCGAATCCGGGGAGACAGCCATCACCTCGCTCGCCATAAAAGCGACGTAATCGGCCAAACTGTCCCTATCAAATGCCATATATTGGCGGCGGAAGTCTCCGTCCGTCAAAAAGCGTTTACGAATTTCATCCCGCGAATACCGGTACCCATAGCGCTGATTGAACAATTTGATGCATTCATCGCAAAAACAGCCGAGCCAGAAACCGCCATGCAGTTCCATACGCGCGTCATCATCAATGATAACGGCATAGGGATGGTATTTGGCGTAACGGGAAATGACACGATGCTGGTATGCCCGGAAATTTTCACACCGCGGGCAGTACGTGCCGTGGTAGGATTTGCCGAAAATATCCACCATGTTGCGGAACGAGGCAGTCACGGGACTTTCCCCGTCGCTGCAGGAATGCCCCAGATTGGCTCCCATTTCAAACACGACACGCACGTCGTGTTTTCGCAGACATTCCGCAGCGCGCGCGTAGTTCTTTTCGAGCGCATCGTGTTCTTCTTCGGAATAGTATCCCCAAAGGCCAAGCCATCCCTCGTCCATCACGCCCTTCATTCGGCGTGCCTCTTCAATTTCTTTCACAATCAAATCCGGCCAGGTAACGTTCAAACGGATAACGTTCATTTTCTTTTTCCTCTTTCACGCATAGCAAAATGTTATTTGAGAAATGCTGTTTGGAATAAAAAGGTCCGACGTGTCTTTATCTGTTGTCGTTTCTCCCGGCCGGAGAACAGGCAACCTCGGGCAGTTCAACCCTCTTATTAAATACCATACCGGTCCACTTACCGTTTGAGCGGAATCATCGCTGTCTGCAGTCTTTCGCCGTCAAGCGTCAAATGCCCGATACAAACGTCTTCACCGCGGGTCAAAAGCGGCTTGGCGTCCGGTATTTTTTCATGAAGAGAGGACAGAAGCAGCGTATCAATTTTGACACGGTCCCCGATTTCAATGAGAGAAGTTGTGTTGTGCCGGTCGGCCGATTCCGTGCGGAATACGTCCCGTATGACAACCGTTCCGACGTTGACGGTATCATTTTGGAACCAGAACAGTCCGCCGTGGCCGCTTCCCTCTGTTCGGCATGAAGAAGCGTGAACGGACTCAATCAGAATATCATCAAAATAACCGAAATCAATAGGGTCATCCGACCAATGCGTAAAGGAAACCACGTTATATTTATAGGCACCGAAAATATTTCTGATGGTAACGTGGTGAACCTTTGCCAAGCGGGAAAGAAGTCTGACAGCCGTCCAGCCATCCTCGCCGCCCCAAATTCCGTCAATCACAACGTTCTCAATGTCGTTTTCAGGGCTGTTAAATTCACCCTCATCCGCATTCAGGGCAACAAAATCATCATTTGTGTTTCCCTTTAGATTATGGACGTAGCCGTCCTTGGCCCAGCCGTTGACGTGCAGACCGTCCTGATTGAGGGTTCCTTTGTTACAGTCAAACAAGATATCCGAAACGGTAAATCGCTCCGTGTCGGTCAGCTGAATGCCAAAGCTGTTCGGATCTTTGATGGTCAGACTGCGGATAGTGAGGTCCTTGATTGCGGTAAAAGCCATAAGTTGCCCGAAATCGGCGCCGCGCGGACTTTTTTCGGGATACTTATCCCGTTGCTGACCGAGATTGTTGCCATCCCAGATGCCGCCCTCGATGCAAACGTTTTTTGTGTAGGTCTTGCCCGCCCCGATTCGGTTGACGAGAATCGGACAGTTGGCATTATCGGAAAGCTTCAGCACTGTCCCTGCGTCACAGATGACGTGCGTATTGTCACCGACGTACAACGGGTTTGAAATATGATACTCGCCCGCAGGAATCACAACGTTGCCGCCTTGATTGAGCAGGTCTTGCAGGTATTGTGTGTGGTCCATACGTCTTCCCTTCTTTTCTGCGTGATATAAACATTATATCGTAAATGAGCCAAAAAGAAAAGCCGATTTCTTCTTTTTTAATAAGAAACCGGCTGATAAACGGAAACCCATACAGTTCCATTTTCAGGCCAAAAAGGTGCTGTAGGCAAAGTACGCAGCTTCACGTTTTATGCATATTATTCCGGTAAAAGTGTTGAAATGGGATTCAAAAAATGCTATTATAAAGAAACAACAAATTGATTTACGTAAAGAAATATGGTATTATAAAAACAATCTTATATACGACAAAAAATAAAGTCTTGCATAATATCTTTCTTTATGACTTTATTTCTTTGAAAAAAGTATATATTTAAAAACCAGAGGGGTCGATATGCATTCAATTATTTTTGAGGAGTTCAAAAAATCTTTTGTCGTACATAATAAGACTTTGCCGTTTTCATGTACGTATGATGGAAAGCCCTTTGCAGAAATTGACAAAACAGTATCGGTTTTATACACAAAAGGCGACTCTTTTTTGCAAGAGACCATTATTTGCCAATTAACCGATGGATTAAAAACAGAAACCATCATGAAGTATTATCCGAAATATGGAGCGTTTGACTGGGTAACTTGGTTTGAAAACACCGGGAAAGAAGACAGCCGTGTGCTGTCCGAAATCAAAGATTGCAGTGTAAAAATGCCATTTGATAATGACCCGGCTTTCGTTTCCGGCGCTTTTTTACCGCATGAAGACACCTTGCACATTTACGTTCCCAATGGTTCCACTAACAGCCGCACGGAATATGCCAATCGACGTGAGCATTTGATGCCCGGCAACAAACGGAATTACAAAACCTCAGGCGGACGGTCTTCCAACAGTTGCACGCCATTCTTTGATATTAATCGGCGGCAACGCGGTTATATTGCTGCCATCGGTTGGACCGGGCAGTGGAACGTTGACTTTGAAAGAGACGAGAAAACCGTAACTATGCACAGCGGTTTGGAAACTGCCGCTTTCAAACTTCATCCCGGCGAAAGAGTTCGTACAACTTCTACCGTCATTATGCCATACGAAAATGGCCAAAATAATGGTCATAATGCGTGGCGTCGCCTAATTAAGGAACAGTTCTCCCTGGTTGGAAAGCCCGGCCGCGATACCGAAGGTCCGCTGATGACCGCGTTCTGGGGCGGTCTCCATTCCGAACATATGATTGAACGATTG
The DNA here is from genome assembly GCA_002315325.1 of Clostridiales bacterium UBA1770. Classification (GTDB taxonomy): domain Bacteria; phylum Bacillota; class Clostridia; order Oscillospirales; family CAG-272; genus UBA1770. The sequence goes on along the minus strand of DCGU01000089.1, from coordinate 1,992 downwards.
AACTATATAGCCAAGAATAATCTGCATTTCGATTACGTATGGGTGGACGCCGGCTGGTACGGTCATTCCACCGAGCAGAGCCTAAACGAGTTTGAAGGTGATTGGCCGGAGCACACGGGCAGTTGGGTGATAAACAAAGCTTATCACCCCAATGGGATGAAAGACGTGGCCAAGATTGTTTCGGACTATGGGATGAAATATATGCTGTGGGTAGAACCCGAGCGGTGCCGTACCGGCACAGATATGGTCTCCGAACATCCAACTTGGTTTTTAAAATGCGAAGAAACGGAAAAATCAAAAAACTGGCTACTTGATTTGGGTAATCCGGAAGCTTGTCAAGGCGCTATTGATTTGATTTCCGGTCTGATTTCTGACTTGAACTTGGGTTGTTATCGTCAAGACTTTAATATGTCGCCACTACCCTATTGGCATGCCAACGATGAAGAAGAACGGGTGGGAATAAAAGAAATCAAGCATATTATGGGATTGTATCATTTTTGGGATACGTTATTGGAAAAATATCCTCACTTGATGATTGACAACTGTTCTTCCGGGGGGAAGCGTATTGATATTGAAACGTTGCGCCGCTCTTTCCCTATGTGGAGAAGTGATAGTCAGTGTTACGTGAATATGGCACCGGAAACTACCCAGGCACAACAATCATCAATTTCTTGGTGGATACCTTATTCCGGTACCGGTGCGGGTATCGAACCCTCTATGTACAGTTGGCGCAGTTGTTATGCTCCTTCCCTAATGGGGCGGTTTTGGTGGTGCAATCAGCCTTGTTTTGACTTTGACGATAACAACTTGGATTTCATTAGAAAAGTTAATGCGGAGTATCGCCGCGTTCGTCCTTTTCTTTCCGAAGACTACTATCCTTTAGTACAGTCTGCCCAAGATGACAGCAACTGGTCTGCTTCGCAGTATCATCGTCCGACCGATGGTGCCGGTCTTGTGTTGGTGTTCCGCCGTCCTAAGGCACTTTGCGATAGAGCCGTATTGCCCGTGGAGGGTTTTGACGAAGAGAAATCGTATTTATTCATCGATGCAGATACACAAGAAACTTTTACCTTCACCGGAGCAGAACTCTTAGAAAAAGGTCTCACATTGGAAATGCCTGAAAAACGTTCTTCTAAACTTCTTTTTTATACCGAAATTAAGTAAAATGGAATGAGATACACCTCCGCCTTTTCCCGCAATCTCAGATTTCCCTTCAAGACAAATGTCAACGTTCCGTCTATTGACACCGTTATTCGATTGATAATGGCATCAAACAATACCTCATCAAAAGACGTCAATGCAACGGGATAGCCGGTATATTTTTATTCTTTAATGAAGCGTTTGCTGCGCAAACATGAATAAAGTGATGTATGCCCTAACGGGCAAATGATGTTGTTCGCTACGCTCGCAGTGATATATTTGCCTATCGGCAAAAGTGAAGCGATGTGTTCCTAAAACGCACGAAGGTGCACATCACTCGGTGAAGCCGAACATCACGCACGAAGTGCGCATCACGTTCCACGTAGTGGAACACATCACTGAAAACAGCACCTCGCGATTGCGAAGTGCTGTTTTCGTGGCACCGTGAGTAACACTCGTTTGGCTAACGCCAAACAGCGATTGCCCTTTGGGCTTGAATCGGACACGGGACCCCCCACCGCTCTCTTCGTTCGTGGCGGGGAACCCCTACACGATCGGCCTTCGGCCGACGTGACTGTAGCACGGTGTCGTGGGGCGAGTCCCTGATGGGCGCAACGTCTTGCTAAACGGGCGACACCGTGAGTAACACTCGTTAGTCGTCACAAAGTGACGCCTAACAGCGAGTATCCTTCGCGGATTAGACATCCGCGCCGCCAAGGCGGACAGGATGACTCGGTCACAATCCGCTTCGCGGGCGTGACTGTGACACGGTGGCGTGGGGCGAGTCCGACAGGGGGCAAAAAAAGAAAGCAGGACGCATGTCCTGCTTTCAGACCACTGACAAAGCCTATT
>DCGU01000092.1:34292-65527 GCA_002315325.1 Clostridiales bacterium UBA1770 | reverse complement strand
AGGTACAACTTTTTGTGATGAGCCTAACATTTTGCTGATTTTCGTCATTTTGCCCAATCGATTCGGATCGACTGCCGAACACAAAAACACGCCGTTTTTTACGCGGCGTGTTTTCAATGCAAAAACCGTGAAACGATGAACGCAGACGCTTATCTGCGCTCAAACGATTTTGGAAATCCAAATTTTCTTTTTAATCAGTATTGCACCGGAAATGACTTTCACGATATCCAGCGCGTCACAGATGGCAAACAAAGCTAATGAAGTCAACGCCGTGTTCACCGTCAAAATCCGAATAATCGGATATGCGAACGCACAGACGAACACGCTGTCGAAAAAGAAGGTGACCAGCGTCTTGCCGCCGGAACGGATGGTGAAATAGCAGGAATGGAGATAGGCCTGGACCGGCGTAAAGAATGCCATAACGCGCATGACGCGCGCGGCCAGTGTGCGTGCTTCGTCCGTTGTGTTGAACAGCTGCGGGAACAGCGGTGCCATTGCAAAGAGAATCACGCCCATCACCACGCCGACGCAGACGGAGAAGGCAATCAGTTTGCGGTCCTCGTCCTCGGCACGCTCATACTCCCCGGCGCCGAGATACTTACCGATGATGATACCCACCGACGTACCGAGTGCCAAATAGGAAATGTTGAAGACGTTGATAACGGTATTCGCTATGTTGAAACCGGCAATGGTCGTCAATCCGCGGGTGGAGTAGCACTGCGTGAGTGCCGACATACCCATGGACCACAGGGCTTCATTAATCAACAGGGGCGTACCGCGCAAGGCAATTTGCCCCAGCAGTTTGCCGTCCACCGTAAACAAATGCCGAAACGCCCCCGTGATGAAACGGTGACGGGCACGATGCGTCCACGTATAGACAATAAGAATCCCCATTTCCACAAATCGGGAGGCGACAGTGGCAATTGCCGCACCGACGACGCCCAGTTGCGGGGCACCGAAATGCCCGAAAATCAGAACGTAGTTGCCGGCACAGTTGACCAGCACGGCAATAAAGCCGGCCAGCATCGGCCAGAAGGTTTCGCCGGTTTCGCGCAGCGTATCGGCGTACACACAGGAAACCGTCCAGGGCAAGAGCCCAATTAAAATAACGGTCAGATATTTTTCGCCCAAAGCCAGCGTCAGTGCAAGGTCGCCGCCCTCCGCGGAGTCATGCAGGAACAAATTAATCAGCGGTTCCTTGAAAAACCACAGCACGGCGATAGCAGCGGCGGCAATGACGGTGCAAACCACCATTTTCACACGGAAAGTTTGGCGGATACCCTCGTCGTCCCCCTTGCCGTAGAACTGTGCCGTGAAAATACCGGCACCGGATACAGCACCGAAAATGCAAAGAATAAAAATGAAATTAAGCTGGTTGACAATCGCGACACCGGACATGGGTTCGGTACCCAGACGCCCGACCATGATATTATCCAACAGGCTGACAAAATTGGTGATACCGTTTTGAATCATGATGGGCAGCGCCACCAAAATCACCGTTTTATAGAAAGCCCTGTCGCCGATGAACCGGCGACGCAACGAAGAAATCATAATAATGACGTACCTTTCGGGGATTTTCATTGAAGTTGATTTTGCGCACCCGCGGCGCAAAAAAGGCCGGCGGGGGTTTGTAACAAGAATCATCCCGGCTTTTCCTGCCGAGCATTCTCTCCCCCGCCTGCGGTTGTGTTACATATTTGCTTTAATAAATGCGAGAATTTCGTCGAACGACTGACAGAAATTGCCGCACATACAGGACGTACCGGAAGACTGAATATTACCGCCGGCATAACCTACGGTATTATAGCCTGCCAAACGGACGGCGCATACGCCGGCACCGCTGTCCTCGATACCGATGACGTGGTTGCGGTCGGCAAACGGAATGTTCAGACCGACGGCACCCGTTTCGGCATACAGCCACGGATGGGGTTTGGGCGACAGTTCACCCAGCGTACCGACCTCACCCTTCTGCAGGGGGAAGCCGGCGGAGATGATGCAGTCGTAGAACTGCTTGGGGTCACCCATTTCCAGCGTATTGAACGCGGACAAAATCTCGGGATACGCCTTTTCATACAGACCGGAAGTCACCAAGCCGATTTTGATGCCCATCTTTTTCAATTCCAAAAGGAAATTCTTGATACCGACGGAGGGGGTGAAGGCACCTTCCTTACCGCGGCCTTCCATAATTTCCTTCATTTCGCGGCGGGTATGCATAAAGTAATACTCGCGCGCTTTTTCAAGGGGTGCACCGGGGCAGTATTTGTTGATGCAGTACTGCAGATGCTCGGAAACCGAGTGGCCGGAAACGTGGGGCAAATCGTCCTCGGACAGCGTAAAGTTCTCGTCGCCCAACAGAGAGGCGATGGACTGCTGAATAATCCAAATCCAGAACTCCTCGGAGCGGACGGAAGTACCGTCCAGGTCCATCAGAACGGCCTTAATCGGCTTTTCAATCTGTACGGGATGCAGCGGATAGTAAGCGGGATAGCCGATGGCGGAATCCACGTAGGCAATCGTGTGGTCGGCGTAGCAAATCAGTTCGACTTTGCGGTCGCCGGTAGAATAGACGGCAACGACGCCGTCCTTCCCCTTTTTGGCATGGCCGTCCGTGCAGACGTCCAGTTCAATGAGGCCGGACTCGGGGCCGAAGGTCCCGAGATCCGGAATAACGAATTTCTTTTCCATTTTTGTTTTTATTCTTCTTTCGACTTATTTCAGGCGGAAGGTCTCAATCTTGTGGGGACCGAACTTGAAGGAGAAGGAGCCGTTCTTAAAGGCGACTGCCTTGGCTTCGGTCTCGTCCATACGTACCTGTTCCACGGACTTGATGGGCAGAATGGTATCAATCTTGGTATCGATGGCCTTATCGGAGGCATTCCACAGACGCAGAATGAAGCCGTCACCGTCCTCGGCCTGCTTGAAGGCAGAGCACAGGATATTGCCGTCCTGCGGCTGTACGGCGATGAAGGAAGCGGTAACGGGCATGGTACCCTCGTCGCTCCAAACACCCTGAATAGCCTTAACGGGCACCTTGTGCGCGTATGCAGCCTGCAGCACCTTGGCATCCTGCCAGTTGCCGGCATGCGGCATCAGAGCATATTCGTACTCCATCTTGCCGATGGCGTGCTGACCGGTGTACTTATCCAATTCTTCATAGGTCATATTGCCGTTGGCAGTCATATATGCGCGCTGGGTACGAATGAGCGTCAGCTTAATCGTACGGTTGGCGTCATCGTCCACTTCATACTCGCGCAGGCCCTTGGTCATGGCGGCGAAACCGATCTTACCGTCGGAAACGTCGACAAAGTTCTGCATGGGCTGGAACGGCAGGTAACGCTCGAAGTTATCCTTGTGGTCGCGCCACTTAATGGTTCTGGTGGCAACGTCCCAAGCGGATTCCACGTCGGCAAAGTCGGCGCCGGATACGCCGGTCGGAATATGCACGCAGAGCTTATGGTCGCGGCTGCTGTTGACGAGCGTGGTGTGCACTCTCAAATATTTGGTGCCCTTTTCCAGCGTAATGACGGTGGAGATGGGCAGATCCTTGAATTCACGGGAACGGTTCTCGCCGGAATGGTCGGCTGCGGCGGGAATGGACATGTTCAAATCAATCTTGAACGCACCGCGCAGTTCGTTGGATTCCAGCATCGTGATGGTTGCGTTGGAACCGAGAGAGGTGTAAACGGCGTTGCGCTTGGGCACGACGCTGATGTGGGCGGAACCCGTCTCACCGGTGTCGGTGTAGTACAGCAGGTTATCGGAAACAAGGCCTGTTTCTTTGTCGGTCATCTGCAGCGTACCGTTGGGATGAATGACAACCTTGAGGAATTCGTTTTCCAGCACGCCGCCGTCACGGGCAACGAGCTGACGGTTTTCACCGATTTCCGGCCAGAAGGCGAACTCGGGCTCGCGCATACGGAGTGCCAGCGTCTTATAACCGAACTGGGGAACCTTTACCTTGACGAGCATAACGCGGCGGCGGGCCTTGAACTTAATGGACTTGGTATCCACCTGGCGTTCGACACCGATATTGATATCGTCCTGGGACAGTTCGACTGCGGGAATGATATTGCCCTTTTCGTCGACGATGTCGTAGAATTCGTCACCGGCAGCGGCACCGGCAACACCGATGTCGACGGCGGTAAAGGCCTTCTTGGGCGTATCGATGCGCAATTCAACGACTTCCTCGCGTTCGTAAGGCAGCGTGTTGTACAGCGTAATGATATGGTCGCCGGGCTTGAAGTCCTTGGACGTATTAATCTTGGAGAACAGAGAAATAACGGAACGGTTGGTTACTTCCTCGGCAACGGTCTTTGCCAGAGAGAAGTTGAGCATCATATCCTCGTGGGCACGGTCAACGGCGGCACCGCAAATGGAGTCGTGCGCATGGTTCTGCAACAGGTGATGCCATGCACGCTCAAAGTTGGTGGTCGGGTATTCCTTGCCGTAGATGGAAGCGAGAGATGCGAGCGGCTCACTGAGGTTAATCAGGTTATTCTCGGCATCGTCGTTGCGCAATTTGATAATGATACGGGAGGAGTACATAGCGCCCAGGATGGAGTTGAAGCTGCCGTATTCGGCAGTGGTCAGACGAAGTTCGCCCTTCCATTCGCCCTTTTCCTTGAAATCGCGGCGGATGGCGTCCATGTAGCTGTCCATGGTATCCTGCTTAATTTGGATATCCGGATAAATCTTGTTGAGGTCGTCGACCAATTCGGGCAGATAACGGTAGGGTTCGTCGTTATCCTCCATATTCATAGCCAGGATATGGTCGCCCAGGGCATAAGGCGTAGCCTGTTCCAACAGGCAATCCATTGCCTTCTTTTGTACGGCCGGATCGTGAATGTAATCAAAGTCCTCGTGCAGGACGGTGAAAGCCTTCTCGTAGGAGTACTTATCGGCCATATGCACGGGCTTTTGCGTGATGTCGTAGGTGTAGGTCAGGTCGCGCAGGCCCTTGCCCAGCACTGCCGGACCATGTACGTAGAAGAACCAGTTGGTACGGGTAACTTCATCAAAAGTACGCAGGGTATCCAGTTCGGAGCCGTCGGGAGACTGCCATCTGAACAGCGGCGTTGCCAAATATTTGTTGGTACCGCGGTAGAAAATGGCCGTTTCAATACCGAAACCGTTGTACATCTGGGGCAGCTGGCTGGGCTGGCCGTAGCTGGTTGCCGTATAACCGGACTTCATGGCACCGCCGTACTCCTTGGCCATGCGGCGGCCGAGCAGCAGGTTACGCACCATTGCCTCGGGGGCGACGGTATTCGTTTCGGGCAGGGTGTACCAGTTGACAATCTGCATTCTGCCCTCTTCAATCAATTTCTTGATGCGGTCTTTATTTTCGGGACGAATGGTCAGATAGTCCTCGATGACGATGGAACCGCCGTCCACCAGGAAGTATTGATAGCTCTTTTTGTTTTCCAAAATGTTGATGATGTTATCCATCAAGTCAACCAAACGCAGCTTGGACTGTTCGGCAGTATGACGCCATTCACGGTCCCAGTGGGTACCGTTAATCAGATGCACGGTCTTTTCGGCCATAATCGTATCCTCTTTCTTTCAACCGCCGTTTGAAACGGCGAAAATATATACGCTTAAAGTATAACAAATATAACACGTAAAGTCAAGAAAGAAAAAGTCACGTAATGACAATCCGCTCTTTTTGTGGTATAATATGCGAAATTGTAAAAAAGAGGTTTGTATGCAAAACGACGTCACCATTTTAACGTTTATCATCAACAGTATCTTGTTCGGCGTGGGTTTGGCCATGGACGCTTTTTCGGTGTCGCTTGCCAACGGGCTTTCCGACCCGCATATGAAAAAGAGGCGTATGGCGCTGATTGCCGGCACGTTCTGCTTTTTCCAAATTATTATGCCGCTCATCGGCTGGATTTGCGTCCGTACCGTCGTGGAGCGCTTCTCTGCCCTGCAGAAATTCATCCCGTGGATTGCCCTGCTCCTTTTGGGTTATATCGGCGGCAAAATGCTGGTTGAGGGGATTCAATGCTGTAAAGAAGGCTCAACCGAGTGCAAAGTCAGCGGTTTGACCTTTGGTGCTTTGATGGTTCAGGGTATCGCCACGTCGATTGACGCGTTGTCCGTCGGTTTCACGATTGCGGACTTAACGCTGCCTTTTGCCTTAACGGAAGCACTGATCATCGGCGTCGTTACCTTCGGTATTTGCATCGGCGGTTTGATTATCGGTAAAATCTTCGGCAACAAGCTGGCAGGCAAGGCCACCATTCTCGGCGGTGTCATTTTAATCGGCATCGGCATCGAGATTTTCTTAACAGGCATTCTCGGATAATACAAACGTCAAAAAGCACGTAAAAAGCCGCCCGGTCGGGCGGCTTTTTCCATGCTTATTTCATCGTTTTGTCGGGTGGAAGACGGGATACCGTCATTTGCCCTCCAAAATATTGCTGGTGATATAATCCACGCCCCAGGCGGCAAGGCGTTCGGCATCCGCTTTCCCATCCACCGTCCAACAGTTGACCCTGACACCGGCGTCGTGCGCCGCACGGATGCGTTCCGCGGTCAGCGCTTCAAAGTGAATATCCAAATCCAGGTTGTGTTTGACCAAATTCGGCAACAGGCCGTCCGTCCATTCGCAGCACAGGAACTGAGCCGGCTGCTCGGGCAGTATTTTGCGGAGTTTATACAGGTTTTCAATGCCGAATGCGATAAAGATAATATGGTCGAGCCAGCCGATTTCCCGAATGATATCCGTAATTTCAGCGATCTGTGCGTCGGAAAAATCACTCTTGAGTTCCAGCACACCGACCTTTTCGTACTTTTTGCAGATACGAACGTATTCCTGCAGCGTCGGCAATTGCAGGTCGCCGCGGCCGTAACCGATGATATCCATCATTTTCAGCGTCCGCAACGTCGCCATATCCGTTTCTTCCACCCGCAGGTCACGGTCGGCTACGCGGCCGGTGTGATCGTCGTGAATGATGACGTACTGCCCGTCGGCAGTATAGTGGACGTCGGTTTCAATGCCGTAATACGAGCGATTGCCCGCAGCCACAAAAGACGCACAGGTGTTTTCACACTCCAGGCCGCTGACACCGCGGTGCCCCACGACGAGCGTTTTTTGCGAATCAAATCGAATCGTGTTCATGAAAAGTGCCTCTTTCCGAAGGACGGCAGGTCAGTTTCATTGAAATCCGCCTTCTTTTATGCTATAATACACCAAACGATTACGTTTTGCAATCGAAATATCAAAATTCGGAGGAAAAATTCCATGGCAAAAAAGAAATCCACTTTTGTTGCCGATTTCAAAGCGTTCATCACGCGCGGCAACGTCGTTGACATGGCTGTCGGTGTTGCCGTAGCCAGTGCATTCACCGCCATCGTCACCGCATTCACGAAGGGCTTCATCGCACCGATTTTAGCCCTGCTTTCCAACGATGCATCACTGGCAGAGTTCAAATGGGTGATTCGCCCGGAAGTCACCGATGCGGAAGGCATTGTAACAACGCCTGAGGTCGCTATTTTGTGGGGTGCATTCCTGCAGGCCATCATCGACTTTCTGCTCATCGCGTTCGTCATGTTCTGCATTTTACGCATTTTCATGGCAACGTCCAACAAGCTGGCCGATATGCGCAAGGAAGTTGCTGACAAAGTAAACCAAAAAGAGTTGGAAGAAAAAGCCGAAGCCGAAGCCAAAGCCGCTGAAGAAGCTGCAAAAGCCGAAGCCGCCGCTGCCGAAGCTGCCGCCGCAGAAGCTGCAAAAGCCGAAGTCGAAGCCGCAGAAAAGGCCAAACAGGCAGCGGAAGACCGTGCCGCCCTGTTGCGCCAGACCGAGCTGCTGGAAAAGATTTGCGCCCTGCTGGAAAAGAAATAATGGCATAAATATGCTCTATTCGGAGCATATAAAGAGCACCGTGTGTCCAAAGCACACGGTGCTCTTTTTTGCAGTTTACGGTTACAGCCGCTGCAATTCGTCGGCAAACAGCGACCAGGGCAACCGGCCGGCGTCGGGCAGGCAGGCAGCCGTCACGGTTGCTTTTGAGGACGGATCGGGGAACGACAGCCGGTATGACCACAGGGCAATACCGCCGCATTTTTCACGCGAGCCGTACTTCCCGTCCCCGCAAAGCGGCACCCCGCGGCAGGCAAACTGCACGCGGATTTGATGCGTCCTGCCGGTACGGAGTCTGACGTGCACGAGTGTAAATCCGTTCCCTGCCGTTGCCAGCGGTTCCCATTCCAACAGTGCCCGTTTGGCGCCGCCGCGCGCCTTATCGACGACGAACGATTTGTTTTTGGCGGTGTCGTGATACAACCAGTCTTCCAACGTACCGGGTGCAAAATCAGGTACCTTCGGCAATACGCACAGGTATTCTTTAACAAACACGTCATGGTCGGCAAGCAGGTGAGAGAGCGCGCCGGCCGCCGCTGCACTTTTCGCAAACGTCATCACGCCGCCCGTCGGCGTATCCAGGCGATGAACCAACGTCACGCAAACGCCCTTTTGCCCGGCGTATTGTTTCCCCAGTGCGGTTAACAAATCTTCCTGTCCGCTCGGATCGGGCTGCGACGGCACACCTGCCGGTTTATTCACGCAAAGATAGCGTTCGTTTTCAAACAAAATCTGCAAGTCGTTCACCATATTCCGTCCCCTGTTTTTACATTCTCATTTCATTGTATCGCTACCGATGCGTTTTGTCAATTCTCGCGTTCTCTTTTTTTGCGTGAAATACACGTTAACGCAAGGTGTTTCTTTAGATATAATTATTGCAATCAATTCTAAAGTATAGTATAATAAGTTTGAACATATATATTTTACGCGGAGGCGTTGAACGATGAGTTATTGGATTTGGAAATACGGAGATTTTGAAAAATATCACGCAAACTGCGTAGCTGTCCGCCGTCAGGAATTCGGTGCGGATTATCCCGCGTTTTGGTTTTTATCCGACGTCACCAAACGCGTCAACTTTTTGTGTTCGTTCACGGCAACCGGTAACGGTTTTATCCGCTTGTCCGTTTGCGGCATCGGCTACGTGCTGGTTGATGGGAAACGCTCCCCTTCCGACGTAAAAATCCCCTTCGGTCCCGGTGCTCATAAATTGGAGTTCTGCACGGCCAACACGTCAGGTCTGCCCGCCGCATTCGTGGAAAGCGACGTCGGTGACGGCACAGAAATTCCGTTGTCACTCTGGTCCCTGAAAACACCGGACTTTCACTTTGAGCCCGTCGGTCACGACAGCCATTACGTCGCCCCCCAACCGACGCCGGAAACGTTTTGGTTCAACTATCAAACGCTGCAGCCCGTCAGTGCCGAACCTATTGACGGCGGCACGCTGTACGATTTCGGCAAAGAGACCTTCGGACCGCTGTGTCTGAAACTCCCTGCATCCGCAAAAGAAACGTCCCTGCACGTCAGTTACGGCGAATCCCGTGAAGAGGCACTTGACCTGCCCAACGCCCTGGTGCGCGACGACGTATCCGGCTGCGACACCTATCGGTTGCCGGCCCGTGCCTGCCGATTCGTCTATATATTCGACAATGACAAAAAGCCGCTGCCTACTATAGACGTCACCCTGGACTACGAATACCTGCCCCTGACCAAACGCGGTTCCTTCCGCTGCAACGATGAGAAAATCAACCGTTTGTGGGAAACCTGCGTCTACACTTATCATCTCTGCTGCCGCGAGGTCCTGCTCGACGGTATCAAACGCGACCGCTGGTGCTGGGGCGGTGACGCCTATCAAAGCTACAAATTCGGCAATTACGTTTTCTGTGACGCCGATATCGTCAAGCGCACCACGATTGCCCTGCGCGGCAACGCGGAAATGGTGGAAAATATCAACACAATTATCGACTACAGTTTGTACTGGGTCATCGGTCTGTGGGAACAGTATATGACCTTCGGCGACAAGGACTTTTTGACCTACACCTACCCGCTTGCCGAGCAGCTGCTCACATTCATCGCCAAACGCGAAAATAAAGAGGGTTTCCTGCAGGGCATCGACGACGACTGGACCTTCGTTGACTGGTCCCCCATCGACAAAACGGGCGCCGTTTGCGCCGAGCAGATGCTGTACGTTGCCGCCAAGAAAACGATGGCAACAATGGCAGAAGAACTCGGCAGGCCCGCCGACGAAGCCGCCGCTTATCGTCAGGATGCCGACAAATTACTCGCCCGCATCAATCAGTTCTATTGGTCTGACGAAAAGGGTGCCTTTATTGACAGTTACGCTTCCGGCAAAAACAACGTCACGCGGCACGCCAATATTTTTGCACTGCTGTACAATCTTGCCACCGAAGCGCAAAAAAGCAAAATCATCCCGAACGTTATCATGAACGACAGCATCACCAAGATTACCACACCGTTCTTTGAAGGGTTCGAGCTGGATATCATGGGGATGCTCGGCAATAAGGACTACATTGAAGATATGCTGACCCATTACTGGGGCGCCATGTTGGACCTCGGCGCCACGACGGTTTGGGAACAGTATGACCCCCATGACAAGGGCACCGAACATTATGCCATGTACGGCAGCAAATACGGCAAATCCCTTTGCCACGCCTGGGGTGCCGGCCCCGTTTATCTGCTGGGCAAATACTATTTGGGCGTTATTCCTACGGCTCCCGGATTTAAGACGTTTACCGTAACGCCCGATCTCGGCCGCTTTACCGAAATGGAAGGCACCGTTCCCATGCCGAACGGCGACGTCACGGTCAAGATGACGGGCAATACCGTCACGGTGCGCGCAACTGCGCCCGGCGGCACGCTGTACTGGGGCGGCAAATCCTATGCGCTGCCTGTAGGCGAAACAGTAACGGCAACCCGTTCGTGAAAATACACCCGTATTCACACAAGAAACTTATAAACGTTAAACGATTATGCGGCTAAATGCCGCCGACACCTTTGTATTCTGCCGAAACGGAGGTATCTATAACCTAATGACCTACATTCATCCGAAGAAAAACTTTTTTATCCATATCATCAAAGAAGCGTACCGCTATGACAGAGAGCGTGATGCGGAAGATGAAGTCACCAAAAAGAATAAGTTTTATTTTAAAGCCTACGTCAGTGCTTTTCTTGCCGGCGCTTCACTTTTGCTGTCTATCATGAATATCGTCAACGAGTATTGGAAGATGCTCGGCACGACGTTGGGCCTGACGATTGGATTTATTTTGTGTGCCGTCATGTTCGGCGTTTTCCGTTTGGAAAAAGTCCCGTCCGCACTGGCCGCCGTTATGGTTGCCTTTATGTTTACAACCTACGCCGTGCGCGGCAATAACGAAGGCTTTGCCATATTATGGATACTAATCGTGCCGTCCATCAGTATGAACTACATCGGTTTGTCCGGCGGTACGATTCTCGGCATTTACTATCAAATACTGTTGCCGGTTCTCTTTTATACACCGCTGCGTGACAATTTCGCTGCATTTTACACGCAAACGTTTATGACGCGCTTCCCCATTCTGTATTTTATTTCTTTCCTTGTCAGTATCGTTTTGACGGCGCAAAAGGAATTTTATTTCCACGGTATCAGGGAAGCCGCCTACGTGGATGATTTGACGGCACTGCGCAACAGACGCCATTACGAAGAAATGCTGGAGAAGTTGAACGCCGGTGACAAAGCCAATGAGCTGGCGATTATTTCAGTAGACGTGAACCGATTGAAATATACCAACGACAACATGGGCCATGAAGCGGGCGACCAGCTGCTGTCGGGTGCTGCCGCCTGCCTAACGAAAGCATTCCCCGATGCCAAAGCCGTATGCAGAACCGGCGGCGACGAATTTATGATATTGTCGTACGCAGATAAGGACCAATTGGAAAAAAATATCGCTGCGCTGCGCAAATCGGCATCTGAATATAAAACGACGCTGATTTCCGGCATTTCGCTGGCTGTCGGCTATGCCACCCGGCGGGACGACCCGACGCTTTCCATAGGAGCGTTGGAAAAGAAAGCCGACCGCGAAATGTACGCCGACAAGCGTAATTTCTACGTCAGCAGCGGATTAGAAAGAAGGAAAGGTTAGCGTGAAATACTCTCTTGCTAAATCGTACCCTCGCTGTTCACGCACTTCAACAACGCTTGCCGACTGAACGTCGGCTCCGCCCACGGGCGGTCGCGTTTGTTGCAAAATCTGCAAAAAGCCATTCGCGTGAAATATCTCATAGCGAAATCGAACACGCGCTGTTCACGCACTTCAACAACGCTTGCCGACTGAACGTCGGCTCCGCCCACGGGCGGTCGCGTTTGTTGCAAAATTCATTTTCGCCGCCTGTGGCGGCAGAAAGGTTTTTATGGCAGCAAAAGACGAAAAGACCAACGTCATGCGCGTGCTGGAGCAGTACAAGGTATCCTACGTGCCGCACGTTTATTTGAATACACCGACAACCGTCGGCACGGAGATTGCGGCCGTTCTCGGGGAGGACCCGGACTACGTCTATAAAACGCTTGTGACCGTCGGTAAAAGCGGACAACATTACGTATTCGTCATTCCGGTCGCCAAAGAATTGGATCTGAAGAAAGCGGCGTCGGCCGTCGGCGAGAAATTCGTGGAAATGCTGCCGCAGAAAGAACTGCTGCCGCTGACCGGCTACGTGCACGGCGGCTGTTCCCCCATCGGCATGAAAAAATTCTTTACAACCTTTTTTCACGTCACGGCCGAAACACAGGCCACCGTTTATTTCAGTGCCGGCAAAATCGGTATGCAGGTGGAAGTGAATCCCGCCGACGTGAGCAAAGTCATCCGATTTGGCTACGCGGACCTAATGGTCGAATAACATTGTCCCGATAAAATCAAAAATAAAAAGAATGCAAACAGCGGTGCCGAGATGAATCAAAAGCACCGCTGTTTTGAAAAAGAGTATGAAAAAAGAAGACGTAATCACCTGTTGTATCGGTGCAACGGCCGCCCATTTGGTCTACGCCGCCACGCATCCGAATACCCTTATTTTGGAACCGGGAGAAGCGCCCGTGCCGGAACTGTGCAGAACGCTGCGGCCGACAGTCGCGGGCATTGCGCGAAGTGAAGCCGTGCGGGAACTGTTGGCAGTTCTTGCAGAAAACGGCTGCATTTCTTCCGACGGCCGTGTGGACACACCTGCGCTCGCCCCGGCGGCAGCCGCATACGTGGCAAAAAAGCATTTGCGGCTGTTATTTCGTGCCCGTTTCGTTTCGTGCGAAACGGTAAAAGACGGTTGTGTCGTCACCTATTATGACGTGGAAGGGTTACACCGCCTGCCCTGCAAAAAAGTGCTTGCGGACAAGCCGACACCGGCGCCGTCCTATTGCCTGCGGTGTTTAGCATCGGACGTAACCGAGGCGCAGCTGTCCGCATTGAACGCAGCGGGTTTTGTTGCGGATTCCGGATTTGAAGCGGGCGAGCTTGTATTGTCCCTTCCCGTTCCGAATGCCGTATATGGGGACGCATTGCGCCGTTTACAGGATACGTGGCAAAGCGTATTCCCGCACGGCGAGTGTCAAATCGACGTCATCGCACAGGCAACCGACACTGCGGCAAACTGTGTCCTTGCCGATATTGCGCAGGGAGGTGACGACGTATGACTTTCGTGACCATTGTTGACGGCGTACGGGAAAGCATACCCGTCGGGACCGACTTTTCTTTTCAACAGGCATACGACGTGATCGTCGCCGGGCTCGGCACTGCCGGCGTATGGTGTACCCTGGCCGCTGCGGAACGCGTTTCGGTCCTTGCCGTTGAAAGCGGGAACACGGCCGGCGGCACGAGTACGGCCGGCATGGTATGCAGCTATTACGACGGGGTGGCGGGCGGCGCCTATCAGGCTGCCGACGTCGACGCCGAGAAAAACGCCTGTCTTTACCGGCGCGGTGTGCACAACCCCTATACCCTGCAATACGAATTAACCAAACGTCTGGACGCCTTTGGCGCCGTCGTTGCCTACGACAGCGTTGTCATCGGCGTTTATTTGGAAGGGACCACTGTCATCGGCGTGCGTATTTTGACGCCGAACGGGATAAAAGACGTCGGCTGTCGTTTTTTGTGCGACTGTACGGGGGACGGGTACGTCGTTCGGCTCGTTGCCGAACGTAACGCCTTCGGTCGGGAAAGCGACGGTTCCGCCGCACCCTATTCCTTAATCAAATACTACCGTGAAAACGGTGAAATCAAGAGCATTTCCACTGATGCCGGCTACGTCAACCCCTACGATGCGCAAGACTTTTCACGTGCGGTGTTGACCGCCCTGCTCGCCGCCCGCAAAGCGGTATATCCGCGCGTTGTTGCAACGGCACCGCTGCTCGGTGTACGGGAAAGTTTCCGCTTTGTTGGGGAATATACGCTGACGCTGGACGATATCATATTGGAAAAAGAAACGCCGCGTCCCCTGCTCTGCATTGCCTCCGACGTTGACCGCCACGGTGACGATTTTGCCAACGACAGTATGCTGTACCGTGATTGGCGCATTCACGCCAACCTCAGTACGGTCTCCGTCAAAGTACCCCTGCCGTTGGACTGCCTGATTCCGAAGGGACTGCGGGGCATCATGACGGCCTGCCGCTGCATTTCGGCAGACAGTTACGCCTGTGCCGTTGTCCGCATGCGCCGCGATATGCAGCGCCTGGGGGAATGCGCCGGCGTTGCCGCCGCCATGACCGTTTCAGCAGGAAAAACGTCCCCGTGCGAACTTGAATACGATTTACTGCACAACGAATTGATACGACGCGGCTGCTTTGACGGTGAACCGACGCGCAAACGCGGTTTTATCGAGCGGCACGACGGGTACCGCCCCATTACGTGGCTGACAGCCCCCGATGAAATCGTTGCCGGACTGCAAACCGACCGTCCCGGTGCAGCCATATGGTCCTGCTTCAAATTGGGGAATGATGCCCCGACGGAAGCCCTGCTTGCGGCATTGACATCCGATAATTCGTCCCTGCGCACGCACGCGGCGTTTGCCCTGGGCATTACGTGCGACAGACGCAGTCTGCCCGTCCTGCGTGCGTGCATTGCCGAGCGCACCGATACGTATATGCTGGATTGCAGACGCAACAACCAAATTGAGGCCGTAACGGCCATCAGTCTGTGCGGCAAAATGAAAGACGCAGACGCCGTCCCGCTGTTGACGGATATCCTGCGGGCAGAGGAATACGAAAAACCGTTTTATCACGCACATATGCGTGACGAATATTTGCTGTCAACGTCAAAAACGTTCAACGTCGTGTACTATTCCTTTATCTCGTTTACCCTGCGGGCATTGCGGGAAATCTGCGACGCAACAGACGTGCCGCTGCCGCAGGACTGCATCGACGTCATCGCGGGCTTTTTGGCACGAAAAGAAACCGAGATGCAAAAGCTTTGCCCGAATCAGACGGTCCTGACGCCCCCGCTCCGCCGTGATTGTGAGGCATTATTTGCCTTGGCAGACGAGATTTTGGCCCTGAATCGCTGATGGTTCCGTCACTAAACCGCAAGCACAGGGGAAGCTCCCCCATACAAACGGCTGTGCCCGCCGTATGGTCGGCACAGGCGCCGCCCCAACAAAAAGGACTGTTTTCCACCTGCGACATCCGCAGAAATGAAAACAGTCCTTTTTTCTATTGATTCGTATTTGAGTTTATCGTATGTCGTTTGACGTTTTACATAAACGATTTGGCAAGTTCCCCAACCGACGGGGTGGTCTTGCCGATTTTTTCCTGAATGGCGGGTATGCCGCGTTCCATCACGTAGCCGTCGTGTGCGGTTAACATGGACAGGTCGTTCCAGTCGTCACCGACAACGATACCCTCTTCTTCGGGCAAACCGTAATGCGCCAAAACCGCAGAGACACCGCTGGCCTTGCTGATGCCGCGCCGCGTGATATTGATATGCCAATAGTTGACGAACGCCTCAATTTTATCCCCCATCACGCCATTGATATATGCAGCGACTTCCAGGGCGCGCTCGGGCGTTTCATATCGTGCATAATACTGTTGGCGCGAGCCGCCGTCCGCAACACGGGAATAGGCAATCGTATCGGGGATTTTTGAAAAAAGGGTCTCCAGCGCCGCAAAATCGGCCTCATCAATTTCGCTTGAAAACCATTCGTTCCCGTCGGCGTCGGTAATCAGGGCGCCGTTATTCATGACAACGAAGTCGAGTTCCAGCCCGGCTTCGGCAATTTCATACTGATGAATGGTGTTGATAAAGTCACGGCCGCGGCCGGTAACAATACCGAAATACCGCCCCGACGCGCGCCAAGCCTTGAGCGCCGCAACGTCGCTCGGCGCTATTTTGCCGTCAATGCGGATGGTCCCGTCATAATCCGAGGCAATCAGCGTTTTCTTTGGTTTAATTTCCATGATTCTTCCCTTGCTGATACGTCATACCGAGCACCAACGCGGCCATCGGCAATCCGTACTGTTTTTTCAAAATGGCGGAGCCGGCGGCAATGCCGGATCCGGTTGTGATAATATCGTCAACAAGCAGAATGACACCCGTTCCTGCGGGCAATTGTTTACCTGTCGGTTTGAACGCGGCGGCGGCCGCTTTCATTCTGCCCTGTCGGTTCAGCTGTTTTTGGGCCTTCGACGCGGATGAACCGGAGCGTGCAAGCAGCGGCAGACAAACCGCACCGCTGACGCGGGCAATCGCGTACGCCAGTTTTTCGGCCTGGTCAAACCCGTAGGCAGCCTTGGCTGCACGCCGGCGCGGCAGGAACGTAATCACCGCCTGCCCCGGTTTAATCCCACGTTCGGCGCAAATTTCGTCCACAGCGGGCAAAAAGGCCTGCGCCGCACCGTTCGTCACCCGCCTCGTCAAATGCTCTTTAAGCGAGAAAATGACGCGTGAGGTGCATAATTTCGTATGATGCGGCCGATATTGGAACAGTTTTCGTACCGTGTCACAACCGTTGTCGACACAGATTTTCGGTGCACAGGTGCAGTTATGCATGGGCTTTACGCACAGGGGACAGTCGGCATTCGTTTCGGCTTTCCACACGTTCCCACAGGTCTCGCACAACAGCGGCAGCGGTTGACGCGCCGCTGCTGTCGGCAGCGCCGGCAAAAGCTGCCCGCATCCGGGGCAACGGGGCGGAAACACGAACAGGGATATCCATTCGGTGACTTTCATGCGCCGTCATTGCCTCCCAGACGTTCGCACAAACCCGTATAGCGCAATACCTGTCGGTTGTTGCGCACCATTTCTTCCAACACCCGCAGCAGCCCTACGACAATCACCATATTTTTCCCGCGCGTAACGGCGGTATAGAGCATATTGCGCGTCAGCAGCATCGGTGCCGCCTGTGCCGCGGATAAAATAACGATGGGGTACTCACTGCCCTGGCTTTTATGGACGGTTACGGCCCAGGCATGGTCCAAATCAGACAACGCACTCATGGGATAATACACGCAGCGGCCGTAAAAATTGACGGTCATTTGTTCGGCTTCCTCGTCAATCTCGGTAATCTTGCCGATATCGCCGTTAAAGACGCCCATGCCGCGGGTCCCGTCGTCCGTTTCCCACTCCAAATCGTAATTGTTGCGAATCTGCATAATCTTATCGCCTTCGCGGAAGACACGATCACGCAGCGCATGCTGTTTTTTCTTTTTTGACGGCGGATTCAAGGCGGCCTGCAGCATCACGTTCAACTGTTCGCTGCCGCCTTCCCCGCGCCGACCGGGGCAAATAATCTGTATCTTTTCGGCGGTATCCGGTCCGTAAGCGGCCGGCAAACGGCGCGTACACAAATCCACGATGGTTTGCGCTGTCGACGCATTGTCGGCGCGTTCCATAATGAAGAAGTCGCCGTTTTTATCCCCCGACACCGGCATCGTGCCGCTGTTGACGGCATGTGCATTGGTGACAATCAAACTCTTTTCCGCCTGACGGAATATTTCGTGCAGGCAAACGGTGGAAAAACATTTGGAACGAATCAAATCGCGCAAAACGTCGCCGGGGCCGACGGAGGGGAGCTGATCCGCGTCGCCGATCAATATCAGGTGTGACCCCGGTTTGACGGCCTTGACGAGCGCTGCCATTAAGAAGTTATCCACCATCGACATCTCGTCGATGATAATGACGTTCTCGTCCAGCAGATTCTTTTCATCGCGGGCAAAACGGCTTTCACGGCTGTCATCCCCATTGTACACCATCTCAAGCAGACGGTGGATGGTTTTGGCCTCCTGTCCCGTTGATTCGGTCAGGCGCTGCGCCGCACGTCCCGTCGGGGCGGCCAAAGCGACACGGTACCCCATACTGTCAAAAATAGAAATCAGCGCACGCACGACCGTTGTTTTACCGGTACCGGGTCCGCCGGTCAAAATCATGACGCCGCTTTGCAGGGCGTCCCGAATGGCCTGCCGCTGCATGTCGGCATAGACGACGCCGTTGGCTTTTTCTTCCCGTTCCACAAAAGCGTAGACGTTGGAAATATCTTCAGTAAAGCAGGCACGGTCGATTTCCAACAGTTTTTTGGCAATCGTTCGCTCGGCATAATAGGCGTTTGCCGCATACAGGAAGGGCTCGCCGCCCAGCATGGAGGTTTTAATCTCCCCCGTTTTAATTAAATGCGACACGGCCGGCACAACGAGCGCCTCATCCACCGAAAGCAGTTCGGCTGTCGCCTTTGTCACCTTTTCACGCGGGAGGCACACGTGCCCGTTTTGCATGGCATTCGTTTCCAAAAGGTAACAAACGCCGCTTTCCACGCGGTCGGTACTGTCACGCGAAAGGCCCAAAGACGTTGCGACCTCATCGGCCTTTTCAAAGCCGATACCGTCGATTTCACGACACAACAGATACGGATTGGCTTTGACAACGTCGACGCTGCGGCTCCCCCATTTTTGGAAGATACGCATCAGGGCACTCGGACCGAATACGTCGCCGAACGTCATCATCAACTGTCGAATGCCGGACTTTTCACGGAAATCGGCCCCGATTTCGCGTGCCCGCTTGGGGGAAATACCGTCAATGCGGGAAAGGTAGCCGGGGTTGTTTTCCAACACGTCCAACGTATCCTCACCGAACTCATCCACAATGCGGCGGGCGGTTTTGGGACCTATGCCCTTGACAGCGTGGCCGGACAAATAGCGCAAAATGGCCTCTGTCCCGCGGGGCAGCGGCCTTTCGTGTCGTTCGGCGTTAAATTGTTGACCGTATTTGGGGTTGTGTCCCCAGGTTCCGTAAACGATGACCTCTTCCCCATTGGAAAGAAGAGGAAAAATACCGACAACCGTGATAATCTCATCGTGAAAACCGAAATCGAAAATCGTATAGCCGTCATCATCATTTTGGTAGATGATATGTTCGACGGTTCCCTGCATCATAATCAGGCCGTGTTCGTCCTGCATCGGTGTCTCTTTGGGAGCGGGTTTTACGGGCATCGCTTTTTCCTCCTCTCTCACAAAATAGGTATGCGCATTAAGCGCGGCAAAGTTCCTTCAATTTATCGGCAATATCGCGCGCTTCCCACGGCAGGTTCAGGTCCTCACGACCCATATGTCCGTAAGCAGCCATTTGGCTGTAGATGGGGGTACGCAGATTGAAACGATCGATAATCGCAGCGGGACGCAGGTCGACAAGCTTTTGTACAGCCTGTGCAATCACGTTTTCATCAACGACTGCCGTGCCGTCCGTGTCAATCATGACGGAAACGGGTTTGGCAACGCCGATAGCGTATGCCACCTGCACTTCACAACGGCGGGCAAGTCCTGCAGCCACCACGTTTTTGGCAATATAACGTGCGGCGTAAGCGGCAGAACGGTCAACCTTGGTCGGGTCCTTACCCGAGAAAGCGCCGCCGCCGTGGCGGGCATAGCCGCCGTAGGTATCCACGATAATCTTACGTCCCGTCAAACCGGTATCGCCGGCAGGTCCGCCGATGACAAATCGGCCGGTCGGGTTCACGTAATATTTGGTGTTTTCATCCAACAGTGCTGCGGGCACAATGGCGCGGATAACGTGTTCAATGATATCGCGGCGAATCGTTTCGGTATCCACGTCGGGGCTGTGCTGGGTCGAAACGACGATGGTATCCACACGCACGGGCTTATCGTCGTCATATTCAATCGTCACCTGTGTCTTGCCGTCGGGACGCAGATACTCCAGCGTACCGTTCTTACGGACTTCGGTCAGGCGTAATGCCAGCTTATGTGCCAGGGAAATGGGCAGCGGCATGAGCTCGGGCGTTTCATCACAGGCGTAACCGAACATCAGGCCCTGGTCACCGGCACCGATATCGTAACCGTCGGTATCCTCACCGGCCTTGGCTTCAAAGGACTTATCGACACCCATGGCGATATCGGGAGACTGCTCGTGAATGGAATTGAGCACGGCGCAGCTGTCGCAGTCAAAACCGTATTTGGCACGCGTATACCCGATTTCACGCACGGTGTCGCGCACCACTTTGGGAATATCCACGTCGGCGTGCGTGGTGATTTCACCCATTACGCAGACCATACCCGTGGTGCAGAACGTTTCGCAGGCAACGCGGGACATGGGGTCCTGACGCAGCATTTCGTCCAGGACGGCGTCAGAGATTTTGTCGCAGATTTTGTCGGGATGTCCTTCGGTAACGGACTCCGAGGTAAACAGTTTTCTCATTTTTTTAATCCTCCATAAAAAAAGCTCCGTGCAGACGGAGCTTTCAAAAATAAACTCTCATCTAACCGGAATTGGCACCTTGCAGAACACTGCAGGTTGTCGGGCTTCACAGGGCCGGTCCCTCCGCCACTCTTGATAAGATATGATATTGAGCGTATATATTATAGCACAAAAAGGCGAAACGTGCAAGAAAAAATACGGAAAACGATAAGAAACCGCATTACAGCATCCATGACAGGAAGCCAATTACGCCGGAGCAAATAAGGCTGACGACGCATCCGGCAATCAGCACGCCGATGAGGGCGGACAGCATGGCTTTTTGAAATTTCATACCAATGGTAGAGGCCACGAGCGAACCCGTCCAGGCACCCGTCATCGGCAGGGGGATGGCCACAAACAGACAAACGCCCCAAAAGGCATATTTCTGCACCTTCTCACGGTTCTTCTCCGCTTTTCTGCGGATGAAGCCTGCAAGGCGGCGTAAGAGTCCCCAGCGTGCGCTTTCCATCCACGCCAGCAGTTTTTGAATGAGCAGCAGAATAAACGGCACGGGAATCATATTGCCCAACACGGCCAGCGCAAAGGTTTCCCCAAGCGGCAGTCCCAAGGCGAAACCGAGAGGGATGGCACCGCGCAGCTCAATCACGGGAAGCATAGCGCACAACAGCACGCAAAGGTGCGGTCCCAACGTCTCGTTGAGAAATTCGGCAAGCGCATTCATCAACTTTCTCCCTCCTTTTTTCCCTGCAGTAAGGGAGATAATTTTTTATATATAACGAAGGAAATAATGAAAGCAATCAGGCCTTTCAACAGCGTGAACGGTACGTTGACAAATAACAGGGCCTGCGGGAGCGTTTCAACAAAGGGGAAAATCGTATGATACATCGCCAATATTGTTTCCATCGGCATAAAATGTTCATAGAAGGGATACGTCAAAAAGAGGTTGACGGGGAAACTGACTGCGGCTGAAACAATCATACCGCACAATGCCCCGACAGAAGCGCCTGCGCGCGTTCTGACGAAACGATACACTGCCCCGGCAACGGAAACGAAGGCGGCACCGACCAAAAAGTTAGCCAATTCCCCAACACCGGACGTTTGCGTCATGGAAAGATGTAAGAGATTTTTTAAGAGTTCCACGACAACGCCCCACACCGGTCCCAGTGCAAAGGACGTCAGGAGCGCGGGCAGGTCGGAAAAATCAAATTTCAAAAAAGAAGGCACGAAGGGCAAAGAAAATTCCAGCACCATCAGCACAAAAGCGGCTGCGGACATAACGCCCGTCACAGTCAGGCGCCGTATGGAATTGTGTCGTTTTTGACGTGCTGACATTTTCTTTACCTTTCCTTTAAATATTGGCAGGCGCAAAGCCGACCGTACTGCCACGTTTTTATAAAAAGCCCCCTGCCCTGACGGGCAGAGGGCAATTTGACGTTATGAATTAGTCAAGGATTTCGGAAACAACGCCGGAACCAACGGTTCTACCACCCTCACGGATAGCGAAACGCAGACCCTTTTCGCAAGCGACGGGCTTAATCAGTTCAACGGTCATGTTAACGTTATCGCCGGGACGAGCCATTTCAGCTTCAGCGCCGGTGTTATCGGTGAACTTTTCGATGTTACCGGTAACGTCAGTGGTTCTGAAGTAGAACTGAGGTCTGTAGCCGGGGAAGAAGGGCTTATTACGGCCGCCTTCTTTTTCGGACAGAACGTAAACCTGGCCGACGAACTTGCAGTGAGGATGAATGGAACCCGGTTTGCAGAGAACCTGGCCTCTTTCGATCTCATCACGGTCGATACCACGAAGCAGAGCACCGATGTTATCACCGGCTTCAGCCTGAGGCAGCAGTTTGTGGAACATTTCAACACCGGTAACGGTGGTCTGTTTCTTCTCTTCGGACAAACCGACGATTTCGCAGACATCGGATACCTTAACGGTACCACGCTCTACACGGCCGGTAGCAACGGTACCACGACCGGAGATGGAGAAGATATCCTCGATGGGCATCAGGAAAGGCAGGTCAGCCTGACGCTCGGGGGTAGGAATGTAGGAGTCAACCTGAGCCATCAGTTCCCAAATAGGTGCGTACTCGGGAGCGGAAGGATCCTTGGAATCAGAGGTCAGAGCTTCACGAGCAGAGCCGCGAACGATCGGAATATCGTCGCCGGGGAAGTCGTAAGAAGACAGCAGATCGCGGATTTCCATTTCAACCAGGTCAAGCAGTTCGGGGTCGTCAACCAGGTCGGTCTTGTTCATGAATACAACGATTGCAGGAACACCTACCTGACGAGCGAGCAGAACGTGCTCACGGGTCTGTGCGAGAGGGCCATCGGTACCTGCAACAACCAGGATGGCACCATCCATCTGTGCAGCACCGGTGATCATGTTCTTAACGTAGTCGGCGTGCCCGGGGCAGTCAACGTGTGCGTAGTGACGGTTGTCCGTTTCGTACTCAACGTGACGGGTATTGATTGTGATACCACGTGCCTTCTCTTCGGGAGCGTTATCGATCTGGTCGTAAGCCTGTGCTTCAACCTTAGAGTTCTTCAAAGAAAGAGTCTTGGTGATAGCAGCAGTCAGAGTGGTTTTACCATGGTCAACGTGACCGATGGTACCAATGTTTACATGGGGTTTTGTACGTTCAAACGTCTCTTTTGCCATTTTTCAAATCCTCCGTTAAAAATTTTTTTAATTCTGTTTTGCACGCGCAGAAACGATTTCCTGTGCGATGGATTTAGGAACTTCGGCGAAGTGGCTGGGCTCCATGGAGTACTGCGCACGACCCTGAGAACGGGAACGCAGGTCGGTGGAATAACCGAACATGCAGGACAGCGGCACGAAAGAATGAATCTCGGTGACGCCTTCGTTGGGCTGCTCCATAGACTGAATCTGGCCACGACGGGAGTTAAGGTCGCCGATAACGTCACCCAGATAATCATCCGGCGTGATGGTAACGACCTTCATGATCGGCTCGGTCAGGAACGGATCGGCCTTACGCATAGCTTCCTTGAATGCCATGGAACCGGCAATCTTGAACGCCATTTCGGAAGAGTCGACTTCGTGATAAGAACCGTCATACAGGGTAACTTTAACGTCAACGACGTTGTAACCGGCCAACACACCGGCCTGCATAGCGCCCTGAATACCTTGGTTGACAGGTTCGATGTATTCCTTCGGAATAGCACCGCCTGTGACAGCGTTGATAAATTCATAGCCCTTGCCGGGTTCGTTGGGTTCCAGAATCAGTTTAACGTGACCGTACTGACCGGCACCACCGGACTGCTTCTTGTACTTGCATTCGTGATCGACACGATTACGAACGGTTTCCTTGTAAGCAACCTGAGGTTTACCGATGTTTGCTTCCACTTTGAATTCGCGGAGCAGACGGTCAACGATGATTTCCAGATGCAGCTCGCCCATACCGGCGATAATGGTCTGCCCGGTTTCTTCATCGGTGTAGGTACGGAACGTGGGGTCTTCCTCTGCCAGTTTGGAGAGGGCGATACCCATCTTCTCCTGGCCCGCACGCGTCTTCGGCTCGATAGCCACGCGGATAACGGGTTCGGGGAATTCCATGGACTCCAGAATAACGGGGTCCTTTTCATCACAGAAAGTATCACCGGTTGTGGTGTACTTAGTGGATACGACAGCGGCAATGTCGCCGGCGTTGCACTCTTCAATATCCTTACGTTCGTTTGCATGCATCTGCAGGATACGGCCGAAACGCTCGTACTTCTCCTTGGTGGAGTTGTACACGTTCGTACCGGTCTCTACCTTACCGGAGTAAACACGGAAGAAGCAGAGTTTGCCGACGAACGGGTCGGTCATAATCTTGAATGCGAGTGCAGAGAACGGTTCGGTGTCGGAAGAGTGGCGTTCGATTTCCTCTTCGGTTCTGGGAACGATACCCTTGATTGCAGGCACGTCGATAGGAGACGGCATGAAATCAACGATAGCATCCAGCAACTTCTGAACGCCCTTATTACGATAAGAAGTACCGCAAACGACGGGAACGATCTTGTTGTCGATGGTTGCGGCACGCAGTGCCTTCTTCAATTCGGCAATCGAGATTTCTTCACCGCCGCAATACTTTTCGAACAGAGCCTCATCCGTCTCACAGATGGATTCGATCATCTGGTCGTGGTACTGCTGTGCTTTTTCAAGCATATCTGCGGGAATATCTTCCACACGCATATCCTTACCGAGATCGTCGTAGTAGACGTCAGCCTTCATGGTCATCAAGTCAATGATGCCGCGGAAGGTCATCTCGCCGCCGATCGGCAGCTGAATCGGAACGGCATTGGCATGCAGTCTGTCATGCACCATGCCGACAACGCGGTAGAAGTTGGCACCCGTGATATCCATCTTATTGACGTAAATCATACGGGGTACCTTGTACTTATCAGCCTGTCTCCAAACGGTTTCAGACTGGGGCTCTACACCGCCCTTGGCGCACAGAACGGTAACGGCACCGTCCAAGACACGCAGGGAACGTTCAACCTCGACGGTGAAGTCCACGTGTCCGGGGGTATCGATGATATTGATTCTATGCGTGTTAGCCTTTACAGCTTCGGGGTTGTCATGAAAATCGGAATGTGCCCAGTAACAGGTGGTAGCGGCAGACGTAATCGTAATACCGCGTTCCTGTTCCTGTGCCATCCAGTCCATGGTGGCTGTACCATCATGGGTCTCACCGATTTTATGAGTCTTACCCGTGTAGAAAAGAATTCTTTCAGTAGTAGTGGTTTTACCGGCATCAATGTGAGCCATGATACCAATATTCCGCGTACGTTCAAGCGGGTATTCTCTTGGCATGAATGGTCTCCTTCATCAATATCTGTAATGGGCGAAAGCCTTGTTGGCTTCGGCCATTCTGTGTGTTTCTTCCTTCTTTTTGAACGCGCCGCCCAGGCTGTTCTTGGCATCCATAATTTCGTTTGCCAGCTTTTCAGCCATCGTGCGTTCACTGCGCTGTCTGGAATATTGAACCAACCAACGCAGGCCAAGCGTCTGACGACGCTCCGGGCGAACTTCCATCGGTACCTGGTACGTAGCACCGCCGACACGGCGAGCCTTTACCTCCAGGACCGGCATAATGTTCTCAAGAGCGGCCTGGAAAGCTTCCAACGGATTGGAACCTTCCTTTGCCTCGATCATACCGAATGCATCGTACACAATCTTCTGTGCGACACCCTTCTTGCCGTCGTACATAACGTTGTTGATCAGCTTCGTTACGAGCTGAGAACCGTACAACGGATCCGGCAGTACTTCTCTCTTGGAAATAAAACCTCTTCTAGGCACTGTACTTCCCTCCTTCATTAAAATTAGATGAATTCATAGGTACTCAAAAGCTAAATTTTGTCAGCGCATCTGAGGTTAACGCCTGTAAATAAACATTAAAATTTACAAGAAACTCAGCTGTGCAGATTGCTTTGGTCACCTTGGCCCCGAATTATTTCTTCTTCTTAGGAGCCTTTGCGCCGTACTTGGAACGGCTCTGGTTACGATTGGCAACACCCTGTGCGTCGAGCGTACCGCGAATGATGTGGTAACGTACACCGGGCAGGTCACGGACTCTGCCGCCTCTGATCAGAACAACGGAGTGTTCCTGCAGATTGTGGCCGATACCGGGGATGTAGCAGGTAGCCTCCAGGCCGTTGGTCAAACGAACTCTCGCGATCTTACGAATAGCGGAGTTAGGTTTCTTCGGGCTGGTGGTAGATACCTTGGTGCATACGCCTCTCTTCTGGGGTGCAGCCTGGTCAATGGCCGAATTGGTCAACGTGTTGAAGCCCTTCTGCAGAATAGGTGCTTTGGACTTGTAAACACGGTCGGTACGACCCTGCTTTACGAGCTGGTTAAATGTTGGCATGCTTCCTTCATTTCCTCCTTCTTGCAAATTTTAACGTTTATTTCAGTTACGGCCGATTAGGGCACGCGGCTGACACAACAAAGCATCCCATCCTAAAATGAGATACACGCTATTATAGCATTGCGCAAACGATTTGTCAAGACATTTTTGATTTTATATAAGAATATATTATATATAAAGAACTTGCGGGGGAAAACCGTTCGGTTCTCCCCCGCAATCGAGTTCGTTATTCTGATGCTGTCAAGAAGCGCTGCTCTCGGTATCCTGTTCGGGCTTGTCAACGCGTTCAACGTCGACGTCACGGTAGCAGGACATACCCGTACCGGCGGGAATGAGTTTACCGATGATAACGTTTTCTTTCAAGCCGGTCAACGTATCGACCTTACCGCGAATGGCGGCATCGGTCAAAACCTTGGTCGTTTCCTGGAAGGAAGCGGCAGACAGGAAAGATTCGGTCTGCAGGGCAGCCTTGGTAATACCGAGCAGCTGCACGTCGCCGACAGCGGGCTGCAGCGTCGTACCGTCTTTTTCGTTCAGAGCGGCAATGCGGTTGTTCTCGATCTCAAGTTCGCCGGCATCAACGACCGTACCCTCGAGCAGAGCCGTGTCACCGGACTCCTTAATAACAAGCTTTCTCGTCATCTGACGGGCAATAATTTCAATGTGCTTATCGTTTACGTTACAGGACTGAGAACGGTAAACGCGCTGTACTTCCTTGATCAGGTAATCGTAAACGGCGTTCAAACCGAGAATACGCATGATATCCTGCGGTGCCTTGCTGCCTTCGGTCAAAGCCTGGCAGAGTTCGACGTGCTGGTCCTCGATAACAACCAGCTTGGAACCGTAAGGAATCGGATACTCTTCGCTTTCGTGCGTTTCGGGATTGACAACCGTGACCACGCTGGTGTTGGCGTTTTCACCGGGTCTGATATGAACGGTACCGGCAATATCCGTCACAACGGCGGGCTTCTTCGGCGTACGTGCTTCAAACAATTCCTCTACACGGGGCAGACCCTGTGTAATGTTGGAACCGGCAACACCGCCGGAGTGGAAGGTTCTCATGGTCAACTGTGTACCGGGTTCACCGATGGACTGTGCAGCAATGATACCGACAGCCTCACCGATATTCACGGGACGGTTGGATGCCAGGTCGGCACCGTAGCAATGTGCGCAGATACCGGACTTCGCATGGCAGTTGATGACGGAACGAATGGTAACGCTCTCAATACCGGCCTTCTCAATGTCTTTCGCCATATCCGGCGTGATCATCTCGTCGTCCTCAATCATTACCTCACCCGTTGCCGGATTGATAACGGGACCGAGCGTGTAACGGCCGACGATACGGTCGGACAGAGATTCCAATACGTTCTTATCCTTTTCATCGATGATGGCCGTAATATCGGCACCCATCTTGGTGTCGCACTTCTCTTCCCGGATAATGATACCGGAAGAAACGTCGACCAAACGTCTGGTCAGGTAACCGGAGTCTGCGGTACGCAGAGCGGTATCGGACAGGGACTTACGGGAGGAACGGGCACCCATGAAATACTCCATGATGTTCATACCTTCACGGAAGTTGGAACGAACAGGCAGTTCCTGCGTTTTACCGTTGGTTGCAAACATCAAACCACGCATACCGGCAAGCTGACGCATCTGCGTCATGGAACCACGGGCACCGGAATCGGACATGATCTTAATCGGGTTGAACTCACTGAAGCAGGCCTGGAGCGCTTCGGTAACCTTATCGGTCGTTTCGTTCCAAATCTTCAGGACGTTCTGATAACGTTCATCCTCGGCCAATTCACCGCGCTGGAAGTGCTTGAAGACCTTGTCCACTTTCTTCTGGGCTTCGGCAAGCAGAGCGGGCTTTTCCTTCGGAATCGTCATATCGTAAACCGAGATGGAGAAGGAAGCCTTGGTGGAATATTTATAACCCATTGCCTTAATGTCGTCCAACATGACGGCACAGCGGGCAGTACCGTGAATACGAATGCAGTTATCAATGATCTTGGAGAGCTGTTTCTTCTTAATCACGAAGTCAACTTCGGGCAGGAAGGCGTTTTCAGGCTTGGATCTGTCAACAAATCCCAAGTCCTGGGGCAGCGGCGCGTTGAAAATCATACGGCCCAGCGTCGTGATGACAATACCGGACTTCATAACGCCGTCCACTTCCTTCTGGACGCGCATCTTAATCTTGGCGTGCAGACCCAGCGTGCCGTCAGCGTATGCCATCATGGCCTCGTTGAAGTCACGGAAAGCGTGATAACGGTAAATAACTTCGCCGTTTTCGTCCTTAATAACGTTGCCGGCCTCGTCCAAAACGGGTTCGCGGTCACCGAGCTCACCGGGTTTGTCCATGGTGAGGTAGTAAGAACCGAGAATCATATCCTGCGAAGGAATGGTCACGGCACAGCCGTCCATGGGTTTGAGCAGGTTATTGGCAGACAACATTAAGAATCTGGATTCGGCCTGTGCCTCGGCAGACAGCGGCACGTGAACAGGCATCTGGTCACCGTCGAAGTCGGCATTGAATGCAGGGCAAACCAGCGGGTGCAGCTTGATGGCACGGCCGTCGACCAAAACGGGCTCGAATGCCTGAATGGACAGACGGTGCAGCGTCGGTGCACGGTTGAGCAGTACGGGATGCTTGGTGATAACGTTCTCCAGTGCGTCCCATACGTCGGGATGTACGCGTTCAATCTTCTTCTGTGCGTCTTTTACGTTGGTAGCCTTGCCCATTTCAACCAAACGTTTTACAACGAAGGGCTTAAACAGTTCCAGCGCCATTTCGCGGGGCAGACCGCACTGATAAATCTTGAGGTTAGGACCAACGACAATAACGGAACGGCCGGAATAGTCGACACGTTTACCCAACAGGTTCTGACGGAAACGTCCCTGTTTACCGCGCAGCATCTCGGACAGAGATTTCAGCGGGCGGTTGGAAGGACCGGTCACGGGCTTGCCGCGGCGGCCGTTATCAATCAATGCGTCGACTGCTTCCTGCAGCATACGTTTTTCATTACGAATAATGATTTCGGGCGTATGCAGTTCCAGCAGTTTCTTTAAACGATTATTACGGGCAATGACTCGACGATACAGTTCGTTGAGGTCGGAGGAAGCAAAGCGTCCGCCGTCCAGCTGCACCATGGGACGAATGTCGGGGGGCAGCACGGGAATCACGTCGAGAACCATCCATTCCAGCTTGTTGCCGGAGCGGCGGAAGGCTTCCAGCACTTCCAAACGCTTGATGATCTTCGTTTTCTTCTGACCGTTTGCCGTAATCAGTTCATCCTTGAGCTTTTTGCACTCTTCTTCCACGTTGATGCCGGCCAGCAGTTCCTTGATGGCCTCGGCACCCATACCGGCGCGGAAATCGTTTTCAAAAGCTTCACGCATGGTAACGTATTCGGATTCGGTTAAAACCTGACCCTTCGACAGGGGGGTGGAACCGGGATCCAGAACGACGTTTTCGGCAAAATAGAGAACCTGTTCCAACTGCTTGGGGGACATGTCCAGGGCCAATGCCATACGGGAAGGAATAGCCTTAAAATACCAAATGTGAGAAACGGGGCAAGCCAGTTCAATGTGACCCATTCTTTCACGGCGAACCTTCTTCGTCGTGACGTCAACGCCGCACTTTTCGCACTTGATGACTTCCTTGCTGTGCGAATTCTTGTACTTACCGCACATGCAGGCGCCGTCTTTGGTCGGACCGAAGACGCGCTCGCAGAACAGACCGCCGACTTCGGCCTTCAGCGTACGATAGTTAATCGTTTCGGGCTTGGTCACCTCGCCGTATGACCACTCGCGGATCATTTCGGGCGAGGCAAGACCTATTTTAATTGAAGAAAATTCATTATGTTCCAAAATTATTCTCTCCTCTTTTCTCAAATATCGGCGTCGTCAGCGAAAGATTCATTGGGATCGAAAATTTCTTCTTCCGTCGGTTCTTCTTCCTCAGGGTTGCCTTCTGCATCCAGGAACATTGCGTTATCCTTATCAAAATCCTGAACCGTGTTGCCGGTGGCAGATTCCACTGCCTCGAGCAGACTCTTATCGGCATAGGCGGGAACGTCATCCTCGTTGCAAAGCGTGGACAACTGTACTTCCTCGTTCTGCTCGTTCAGAACGCGGATATCCAACCCCAGGGACTGGAGTTCCTTTACCAAAACCTTGAAGGATTCGGGAACGCCGGGCGTGGGAATATTCTGGCCTTTGATGATGGCTTCGTAAACCTTGCGGCGGCCGACGATATCGTCTGACTTCACCGTCAAAATTTCCTGCAGCGTATAAGCGGCGCCGTATGCTTCCAGTGCCCAAACTTCCATTTCACCGAAACGCTGACCGCCGAATTGCGCTTTACCGCCCAAAGGCTGCTGCGTAACGAGAGAGTACGGGCCGTTGGAACGGGCGTGAATCTTATCGTCAACCAGATGATGCAACTTCAAATAATACATGATACCGACGGTGACAGGGTTATCAAACGCCTCACCGGTGCGGCCGTCGAACAATTTTACCTTACCGTCTGCCACTTTCAGCTTCTTGGCAGCGGACAGGGACTTCAAATAGGCGGCGTCGGCACGTTCCTCATCGGACAGCTGACGCAGTGCGGGCTTGCCGTCCTCGCCGATAACTTCCTCGAACAAATCTTTGCCCTCGGGATTTTCCAGCGGGAAGAGGTCACGCCACAGGCCTGCAGCCTTCAGACATTCGGAAATTTCCTTTTCGTTTGCACCGTCAAACACGGGGGTCATAATCTTCCAGCCGAGTTTACGGGCAGCGATACCGAGATGGACTTCCAGCACCTGACCGATATTCATACGG
>DCGU01000092.1:0-34175 GCA_002315325.1 Clostridiales bacterium UBA1770 | reverse complement strand
CCGGCCATCTTATCGCCGACGGAAATCTTACGTTTCTGTGCAATGTATACTTTTACGGACTTAATAACACCTGCCTGCAGGTTCTTATCGCCGTTTTCACGGGAGAATTCGCGGACGTCAACAACGACGCCGGATTCGCCGTGCGGCAGATGCAGGGAGGTATCGCGGACTTCACGGGCCTTTTCACCGAAGATGGCGCGCAGCAGGCGCTCTTCGGGCGTCAGTTCGGTTTCGCCCTTGGGCGTAATCTTACCGACGAGAATATCACCGGCACGGACTTCGGTACCTTTTTTAACGATACCGTCGGGGCCGAGATCCTTCAGTGCGTCGTCACCGACGTTGGGCACTTCACGGGTGATTTCTTCCGGTCCCAGTTTGGTATCGCGCGCTTCCAGCGTATATTCTTCAATATGAAGAGAAGTGTACATGTCTTCACGAACCAGGCGCTCGTTCAGCAGGACGGCGTCCTCGTAGTTATAACCTTCCCAGGTCATAAAGCCGACGAGAGCGTTCTTACCGAGCGATACCTCGCCGTTGGAGGTGGCGGGACCGTCGGCAATGACCTGCCCTGCTTCCACAGACTGTCCCATACGGACAACGGGACGCTGGTTAAAGCAGGTGCCCTGGTTGGTTCTCTTGAACTTCAAGAGCGTATATTCGTCTTTCATACCGTTGCTGCGGGCAACGACGATCCGGTTCGCGTCCACAAATTCAACGACGCCGTCGTTCTTTGCGCAGACAACGACACCGGAGTCAACGGCAGCCTTGTATTCCATACCGGTACCGACAATCGGGGAATCCGTCACCATCAGCGGCACAGCCTGCTTCTGCATGTTGGAACCCATCAGTGCACGGGTGTTATCGTCGTTTTCCAGGAAGGGAATCATTGCCGTTGCGACAGACACGACCATCTTAGGCGAAACGTCCATATAGTCGATGTCGGCAGCGGATACTTCACGGAAGACGTTCTTATCGTGTGCCGTAATCTTTTCGTGAACGAAATGATTGTCGGCACTGAGCGGTTCGTTCGCCTGTGCGATAACGTACTTATCTTCCACGTCGGCCGTCATATAATCCACTTCATCGGTGACAACGTGGTCAACGGTACCGTCCGCCAGTTTGACGTGGGCAACGCGGCGGTAAGGCGCCTCGATAAAGCCGTAGTCGGAAATACGGGCGTAGGTCGTCAAATAAGAAATCAAACCGATGTTCGGGCCTTCGGGGGTTTCAATCGGGCACATACGGCCGTAGTGCGTATAGTGAACGTCACGAACCTCGAAAGAAGCACGGTCACGGGACAAACCGCCGGGACCCAGTGCGGACAGACGGCGCTTGTGCGTCAATTCGGCAAGCGGGTTGTTCTGGTCCATGAACTGGGACAGCTGAGAAGAACCGAAGAATTCGCGAACAGCCGTCGTGATGGGACGAACGTTAACGAGCGCCTCGGGCGTCATCTTTTCATTATCCTGCGTGGACATACGTTCCTTAATCATCTTATCCATACGGGCAAAACCGATGCGCATCTGGTTCTGCAGCTGTTCACCGACAGAACGAATACGGCGGTTCCCCAAATGGTCGATATCATCCACGTTGCCGACGTCGTGCGTCAACCCGATCATATAGCTGACGGAAGCAATTATGTCGTCAAGGGTCAGGCACTTGGGACACAGAGAAGAAATGTTCGCACGTACCAGTTCCTTAACTTTTTTCTCATCATTCCCTGCCTCGTCCATAATGGCACGGAGCGCGGGAATATAGCAGCGTTCTTTCACGCCGCAGTCTTTCAAATCGTAGCCGAGCAGGTCCTGCGGATAAATCGTGTTGTTGGAAATAACCTTCAGCACGCGGCCGTTGTCGAGAACGATTTTCACGTCGTTTACGCCGGCCTTCTGCAGGCTCGTGGCTTCTTCACGGGTCAGTACGTGTCCTTCTTCGAACAGAACCTCACCGGTAATCGGGCTGATGACCGTTTCCGCCAGTTTGCGGCCGATAACACGGTTGTCCAGCGCCAGTTTTTTATCAAATTTATAACGGCCGACGGATGCGATGTCGTACCGTTTCGCGTCAAAGAAATAATTGTGCAGCAAAGTCTGCGCAGGAGATACGTCGTTGCCGATCGGTTCGCCGGGACGAAGCTTACGGTAAATCTCCTTCAAAGCTTCGATACCGGGCGTCGTGTGCAGTTCGGCAGCGCGGTTATCGCACTCGTCAATCTCCATGGTACGGGTCAGCAGTTCTTCGTCACCGTACAGGTCCAAAATCTGCTCCTTGGTCTCACAGCCGAGGGCACGGAGTAAGGTCGTCATGGGAACCTTGCGGTTTTTATCAATACGAACGTTGAACAGATCGTGGATATCGATTTCATATTCCAACCACGCACCGCGGTACGGGATGACCGTTGCGGCATAGGTCTTCTTACCGGTTTTATCGATTGCACTCTCGTAGTACATACCGGGAGAACGGATAATCTGAGAAACGATGACACGTTCCGCACCATTGATAACGAACGTACCGTTATCGGTCATCAGCGGGAAATCACCGACGTGAACCTTGCTCTCCTTCACTTCACCGGTTTCCTTATTGGTCAGACGTACGAACAGCTTCAGCGGGGCGGCATAGTTTGCGTCACGCTCTTTGCTTTCCTCCACCGGATAAATCGGTGCGTTTACGTCCAGTTCGAAATCGACGAATTCAAGCGACAGGTTGCCTGAAAAGTCCGTAATGGGAGAAACGTCACGCAGCACTTCGCGCAATCCTTCCTCCAGGAACCACTTGTACGATTTTGTCTGCACTTCCACCAGATTCGGCAGTTCCAGGGCGTTACGCGTCCGGGAGAAACTCCATCTGGTTGTTTGGCCTTGCTTTTGCTCTTTGACATTGATCATTGAAATATTCACTCCATTTCAAGATAGTAATTGTCTGAAACCGCATGCAACATATCCTAATTCTTCTCTTAATTAGAATATAAATAATCTAAAAAAGGCGATATCAAGGCAATTATAATGCAGTTTGATATTATAGCACAAGTCAAGGGGTGTGTCAAGAGAAAAAACAAGCTTATTTTAAAAGATTTTTCGGATAATTGTAAAAAGCTCTTGCAATTCGTTCCAAAGTGTGATATGATAGGCGGGTATAGGTGATGACGCTTCGGACCCTCTCAGCCGAAACGTTTAGCATACATACTTTATTGTTGAACAGGGAGGTGAACGATTTGCCGAATATCAAATCAGCAAAGAAACGTGTTCAGGTTGCAGAAACCAAAGCGCTGCGTAACAGAATGTTCCGTACCGCTCTGAAGACCGACATCAAGAAGTTTGATGCCGCTGTTGCAGCCGGTGACAAGGCAGCCGCTGAAGCTGCTTACAAGCAGGCCGTCAAGAAAGTTGACCAGGCTGTCGCTGCAGGCGTTATGCACAAGAACGCCGCTGCTCGTAAAAAGAGCCAGTTTACAAAGAAATTCAACGCAATGGCCTAACCCACCAACGCGTCGCGGAAAAGGACCGGAATGATTTATCATCCGGTCTTTTTTCGTGTTTCGGTCAAAATGCACCCTATTTTGTGCAATATATCCGTTTTTTCAATGATTTTTTATATAATTGCTTGACATATGACCGAAACAGTGGTAAAATGAGCCTAAATATAAGGGGTTAAACCTTTATAAAAAACAAACCTCGAGGTATCACATGTACACAGACAAGACACTGGTCTGCAAAGAGTGCAGACAAGAGTTCACCTTCACTGCTTCCGAGCAGGAATTCTACGCTGAAAAAGGCTTCACCAATGAGCCTCAGCGTTGCAAAGCCTGCCGCGATGCCCGCAAGGCACAGCGCAACAACGGCGGCGCAGCCCGTCAGATGTTCGAAGCAGTTTGCGCACAGTGCGGTAAGACCTGCCAGGTTCCTTTCGAACCGAAGGGCGACCGTCCTGTTTACTGCAGCGATTGTTTCTCCAAGAGATAATCGGCAACTGAACTGAACGAAAACAACCGTGATTCGTATGAATCACGGTTGTTTTTTTGTCGGCATATGACCGATTATTTCTTTCTCTTTCCCTGATAGCCGTGCGGCAGATCGGGGGTATCGAAGAATTCGGCACCGCCGCGGCAGCGTTTCAAATAGTCCAGGCCGGCAAGCTGTGCGGACCATTCCATATCGTCATAGTGCACCAGGTCGTGATACCCTTCGATATCGCAGGCACCGACAAAGCCGGCACGCAAAAGAATCGAGAAGAGGTTGGCCCAGTTGCTGTCGCCGTAACCGGGCGTACGGTCAAAGCACCAACCGTGCGGCGATTTCAAACCGCGGTCACGGATAATGTCGTGCGCAACGGTTGCGTCTTTGCCGTGCAGGTGGATCACTTTGGGGGCCCAGCGGCGCAGCTGTGCTTCCACGTCTACC
Organism: Clostridiales bacterium UBA1770; assembly: GCA_002315325.1. Taxonomy (GTDB): domain Bacteria; phylum Bacillota; class Clostridia; order Oscillospirales; family CAG-272; genus UBA1770. Next base: position 29,778 of record DCGU01000092.1, on the reverse strand, counting down.
AAACCGTGCAGCTGATGCGCAGGTTCCCATTCCAGCCCCAGGCGCGGGCTGTTCACGGCATCAAACATGAGTTCCCAGGCGTCTTCGCAAAAACCGATGTTATACTCGCAGCAGTTCCAACCGCCGCCGCAGTTTTCAATGGCGATGCGGACGTCGTATTTTTCGGCCAAATTGACCAATTCGGTGAATTTCTCCTTAAAAAGCGGGATGGCATCCGGGACGCTCTTGCCCTTGACGGCACCGGCAAACACGGATACGACGCCGCAGCCGAAATCCTTGGCATGCTTAATCAAGTCCTTTACGCCCTGATTAAACCCCTCGATTTCCAGCGTATTGCCGTATAAGCCGAGTGCGGAAACGGAACGGCCGTCGGCAACTTTCATGACGTTTTCGGCGAGTACCGGCAAATCTTTTTCGGCAATGCCGGGCCAAAACGTCAATTCATACGATTCAAATCCCTTGGCATTTAACAGGGGAAGGCATTTCGGGGCTTCGGTTACACCCACAAGCGTACCGATTTTAATATCGAACATAACGTTTTCCTCCGATTGGTATTATTTCACGCGGCGGGCGTTGACCTCTTCGGCAACAGGCGTCACGTATGCGGTCCAGTTGGTGTGATAAATGACGAAACCGGGTTTGGCACCCTGGGGTTTCTTCAAATTGCGTACCTGTGTATAATCAACGGGTATTTGACCGCTCTCCCCTTCCACGGACGAAAAGAGTGCGGCAATCTCGGCGGCCTCGGTAAAATCTTTTGCATCGGGTTCTGCTCCGCCGCAAAGCATAATGACGTGGGAGCCGGGTCTGTTTTTAACGTGGAACCAGTAATCCGTTTTTTCGGCGACTTTGTGTGTGATATAGTCGTTTTGCAAATTATTTTTACCGCACAGGACCCGATATCCGCCCGACGTGCGGTATTCGGCGCAGGCGGGCGAGGCGTTTTTGGGACCGCGCGAGGCACCGGTTTTCACACGCGACATATATCCCGTTGCAGCGAGTTCTTCCCGAATTTCCATAAGGTCGGTGGTTCCTTCCGCCGTGCGCAGCGTTTGCAGCACGCCCTCGACGTAATCCAATTCCGCCCTGCCCTGCTCCAGCTGACGCGCCAATTCCACCTTTGCGTTGCGGGCCTTGGCGTACTTTTTATACATCAGCTGTGCGTTGGCCGACGGTGAAAGACGCACGTCCAGCGGCACGGTAACGGCGGCATAGCTGCCGTCTTCCAAAACGGTTTCGTAATCGTCAAGGACAGCTGACGCGTCGCCGCGGTGCAGCTGCCACAAATGCGACGTGATGAGGTCGCCGTATTTTTTATACTGTTCGCCTTTTTCACATTCGGCGAGTTCCGCCGTCTGCAGCTCGGCTTTTTTCAAAAGGCGCGCCTGCGCGTGATTTAATACGTGCAGCAAATCCTGTGCGCGCTGTCGCAGCCGCGCGTCTTTATCCTTGGATTCAAAATACAAGTCCAGGATTTCACCCGCACCGGTGCCGGTCTGCAGACGCAAACCGCCGTACTGCGTCAGCGGCATAAACGCGTATTCCTTCGGAACCGTCCCGTCCCAAACGATGCAGGGAGAAAAGGTTTCGTTTTTAATCATGGAAACGACGCCGAAAAACGCCTGTGCCAAAGACCCGCCGTCCATACTGCCGCATGCGGCGTCAAGTGTACCCGACGCCAGCCAAACGATTTCACGCGCAACGGCTGCCGACAGGCCCAAATACGTCGCCGTCAGCCATTTATCTGCCACTTTATCGGCGGGGGCAGCGGAGAACCGGGCAAGGAAGTCCGCCTGCGTTTCGTCAAGCGGGTTGATTTTGTCCTGTGCCGGCGGCAGTTCGTACCGCATGCCCGGCAGCACCTGCCGCAGACTGCTGGTTGTAAAATCAACGGGACGCAGCACCTGCAGGATGCGTCCATCGCCGTCAAGCAGCATCAAATTGCTGTATTTCCCCATGGTTTCGGCAACCAACACGTGTTTGGTCGGGAACCCCATTTCATCCCGTGTATCAAAATAGAATCCCGCTGCGCGTTCAAAACCATACTGTTTTACTTCGGTGAGTCGAGCGCCGAGCAAATATTTCCGCAATAAAATGCAAAAGGGCGGTGGCGTTTGGGGATTTTCACGCGGGACGCCGCAAAGCCCCAAACGGGGATTGTTGGCACCCGCATTGATGAGAATACGATAACTGCCGTTTACCGAGCGCATGCCGAGAATAATCTCGTCCCGTTCGGGTTGACTCACTTTCTCAACGCGGCCGTCACCGACTGTCTTTCTGATTTCGGACAGAGCGGCGGCAAGCATACCTGCGTCAAATGCCATGCTGAAACCTCCAACTTAGTTAAAAAGAGCTGCGACCTCGCCGAGCGACGGAAAGACGAAATCGGGACGATCTGCCGGTGCGGCGGCTTCCACGTCCGCAGGCTGCGTTTCACCGGTCAGGACAAGCACGGCCGTGACACCGTATTTTTTGCCGATGGCGATATCCGTATACAAGCGGTCACCGAAGACAACCATTTTATCCCGTGAGAAGCCGGTGGTCTCTCCGATCATGGCAATGGTCTCTTCGTACGGTTTCCCGAAATACACCGGTTTTTTACCGGTGGAAGCCGTTACGAACGCAGCAATCGCGCCGCTGTCCGGGATAAATCCCGTTTCCGTCGGACAATTAAAATCCGGATGAGTGGACAGATACTCTGCCCCGTTTCGAATCAAGCGGCAGGCGTCGCTTAATTTTGCGTACGTCAATTCGGTATCGAACGACGTTACCACGACGTCTGCACGGGCGGCAGCGCCCGGCACCAGCGGAATGCCGCGTGCCGCAAAGTCGCGGCGCAGCTCTTCCGTTCCGACCAAATAGACGGACTGCCCGGCACGATGGCGCAATAAAAATTCCGCCGTCACGTCGCCGGACGTCATCATCTCACCGGCATGCGGTTCAAAACCCATGCGCGTCAGTTTTTCCATATAGAAAGGCGCCGTGTGCGACGCGTTATTGGTAAAAAACAAAACTGTCTTCCCCATCTCGCGCAGCATTTTCACAAACCGCACGGCATAATCGAAGACACGGTTGCCGAGATAGATGGTCCCGTCCATATCAAAAATGAATAATTGCTTATCCGTCAACGTTTTTACGGGCGGATTATCAAACACAAACGACACGTCTTTTTGCCTCGTTACCCGGTGCCGCAACACCGTTTTTTCTTTATAAACACGACTATTATAACACAATATTGTATTTTTATCAATCATATGGTATAATATACAGAACGTTTATCCGTCGGAGGATCATCCGTGAAATCAAAAGAAAGCATCACGAATCAAATGAATAAAACCGTCATCGGTATCGACGTCGGCGGCAGTGCGACAAAAATCGTCGGGTTCCGCGACAACGGAGACGGCGAACCGCTGCTGATTACGCCGCAATACGTGCAGGCAGCCGATCCGATTACGTCACTGTACGGTGCATTCGGTAAATTTGCCGCGCAAAACAATCTGCAGTTGACGGATATTGAACGCGTGATGATGACGGGTGTCGGTGCCTCGTACGCCCAGCAGCCCATCTACAATCTCGACTGTCGTTCCGTGCCGGAATTTTCCAGCGTCGGCATCGGCGGCTTATATTTGTCGCATTTAGACGAGGCGATTATCGTCAGTATGGGAACGGGCACGGCGCTCATTCACGCCAAACGGGAAAACGGCAAAGTGAACACGGAATACCTCGGCGGTACCGGCGTCGGCGGCGGCACCCTGTTGGGACTGACGCACAAGATACTCGGTGTAGATACTTTTGAACACATCGAACAGTTATGCCGTGACGGTGACCTTGCCAACGTTGACCTGCGCATCAGCGACATCTCCAAAAAGCACAATTACACGGGCATCAACGAGTCACTGACGGCTTCCAACTTCGGCAAACTGTCCGATATGGCAACGCCCGGCGACATTGCGCTCGGTATTGCCAATATGGTGGCCGAAACCGTGCTGATGGTCAGCGTCTTCGCGGCACGCAGCTATCACATCCGCGACGTCGTTTTAACGGGCAACTTATCCACCATGGAACCGATTGCCAAAGTCTTCCAAACGTTGGGTCCCCTGTTTGATATCAATTTCATCACGCCCGAGCACGCCGTCTTTGCCACGGTCATCGGTGCGGCGCTCTTCAATGAAACCGAAAACTGACCCGGCGTTCATCACCAATTTGTTTTAAATTTTCAAAATAAAAATGAGGTAACTCCAAATGAAATGGACATCCCTGAACGACCTGAGAGAAAAATATCTCTCGTTTTTTGAAACCAAAGGCCATCTTCGGCACGAGAGCTTTTCTCTGATTCCCGAAGACGACAAGTCCCTGCTGCTGATTGTGGCAGGTATGGCTCCCCTGAAAAAGTACTTTACCGGTGAGGCTGAGCCGCCCCGCAGACGTATGACGACCTGCCAGCGCTGCATCCGTACCAACGATATCGAAAACGTCGGTTACACGGCTCGTCACGGCACGTATTTCGAAATGCTGGGTAACTTCTCCTTCGGCGATTACTTTAAGGAAGAAGCCCTGCCCTGGGCATGGGAATTCCTGACCTCCCCCGAGTGGCTCGATATTCCCAAAGATCGTCTCTATCCTTCCATTTACGTGGACGATAACGAGGCGTTTGAAATTTGGAACAAAAAAATCGGCGTTCCCGCCGACCACATCGTGCGCCTGGGCAAAGAGGACAACTTCTGGGAACACGGTTCCGGTCCCTGCGGTCCCTGCTCCGAGATTTATTTCGACCGTGGCGAAAAATACGGCTGCGGCAAACCCACCTGCGGTCCCGGCTGCGACTGCGACCGTTTCATGGAGATTTGGAACAACGTATTCTCCCAGTTCAACAACGACGGTAACGGCAATTACACCGAGCTCGCACAGAAGAATATCGATACCGGTATGGGTTTGGAACGTCTGGCCTGCGTTATGCAGGGCGTTGACAGCATGTTTGACGTCGATACCATTCAAAACATCATTGCCGCTGCCGGACAAAAGGCAGACGTTAAGTATAACGAGAACCCCAAATCGGACGTATCCCTGCGTATTATTGCCGACCATATGCGTGCCTCCACGTTCCTGATCGCCGACGGCGTTCTCCCCACCAACGAAGGCCGCGGCTACGTACTGCGCCGCCTGCTCCGCCGCGCCTGCCGTCACGGCAGACTGCTCGGCATCAAGGGGCCGTTCCTGTGCGATATCGTTGACGCCGTTGAGCACGAAAATGCATCCGCTTACCCGTTGCTCACCGAAAAACTCGACTACGTCCGCAAGATTGTCGGCATGGAAGAGGAACGGTTCAACCGCACCGTTGAATCCGGTATGGCACTGCTGGAAGATCTGCTGGCCAAAGCCGCCAAAACAGACAAGCCCTGTCTGTCGGGCGCCGACGTCTTCAAATTGAGCGACACCTACGGTTTCCCGATTGATTTGACCCGCGAAATTGCCGCAGAACGCGGTGTTGATATCGACGAAGACGGTTATAAAGCCAATCTGCAGGAGCAGAAGGCCCGTGCCCGCGCCGCCAGAGGCAACATCAGCGGCTGGGACAACACGGCAAAGACCATTATCTCTACCCTGCCCAAGACCGAGTTCGCCGGTTACGACCGCGATACGATTGACGCCAAAGTTCTGGCCATCCTGTTGGATGATAACGGCGAGACCGAATCCGTTGACGAAATCAACGAAGGCGACTTCACGCTGGTTTTGGACACCACCGTTTGCTACGGCGAAGGCGGCGGTCAGGTCGGCGATACCGGCCGTATTACCGGCGACAAAATTGACATTACCGTTAACGATACCAAGAAAACAGACGGCGTATATCTGCATTTGTGCACCATGGAAAACGGTATGCTGCGCGTCGGCGATACCGTCACCGTAGCCATTGATACCGAACGCCGTGCCGCTATCCGCCGCAACCACTCTGCCGCACACCTGCTGCAGGCTGCATTACGCGCCGTTTTGGGCACGCACGTTGAGCAGGCCGGTTCCTACGTGGATGCCGAGAGATGCCGTTTCGACTTCTCCCACTATGCACCCATGACGGCCGAAGAAATTGCCAAGGTTGAATCCCTGGTAAACGGCTATATTTTATCCGCCGCTGCTATCAACACAACGCTGACAGATCCGGAAACCGCCAAGGCAATGGGTGCCATGGCCCTGTTCGGTGAAAAGTACGGCAAGGTTGTCCGTATGGTCAAAATGGGCGACGTTTCCACCGAATTGTGCGGCGGTACGCATTGTTCCAACACCGGCAATATCGGTCTGTTTAAAGTATTATCCGAATCCTCCGTTGCCGCCGGTGTACGCAGAATTGAGGCAACCACGGGGCTGGGTGTACTGAAACTGTACAACGATACTTACGCTGCACTGCAGAATGCCGCCAAGGAAATGAAACTGCAAAACGTCAACGAGGTTGCACACCGCGCCGCTGCCCTGCAGGCTGAACTGACGGCAGCACGCCGCGAAATCGAATCCCTGAATGCCAAAGCAGCCGCAACCAAGCTTGATTCCCTGCTGTCCGGCGCTGTGACCGTCGGCAAGACCACGCTGGTCGCCGCAAAGCTGGATATGAGCGCCGATATGGCCCGCGGTTTGTGCGACACGCTCAAAGCCGAACATCCTGAAATGGTTGTTGTATTGGCCGTTGAAAACGAGGGCAAACTCCAGTTCGTTGCCGCTGCGGGTGCCGCTGCCGTTGCAGCAGGCGCACATGCCGGCAAACTGGTCGGTGCCGTGGCCGCTGTGACCGGCGGTAAGGGCGGCGGACGCCCTGATAACGCAATGGCCGGCGGCGTAGACACTGCCAAAGTGAATGACGCACTGAACAGTGCCAAAGACACCCTGCAGGGTATGCTGAAGTAAACGAATAAACGTCCGGCAATTCATTTGATTGCCCAAAACATTAAGGCACTGCCGAAACGAAACGTTTTGGCAGTGCCTTTTCGTATTTGAACAAACAAAAAAGCGGGCAGCAAGTGCAAATGCACTTGCTGCCCTTTTTTGCGGCTTTGACACCGAGCATTAACCGGTGATACCGGAACGCTCGATACCTTCAACCAGGAAGTTCTGCAGGAAAGAATACAGAATAACCAGGGGAAGGATAATCAACAGACCGCAGGTATTGTTGATGGAAACTTCGTACAAGCCCCAACCTGCCATGTTGCCGTACATTGATTTCAACGTTTTCGGCGTGTTGATGAAGTTGGACAGCAGTTTTGTCTTCGTGGAAGTGAAGAACAAACCGGTATAGAAGGTATCGGTCCACTGCCAGCTGAATGCAAACAGGAAAACGGTAATCAGCATCGGGATGGAAAGCGGGATAATGATGGTCAGGAAAGTGCGGAACGTGGTACAACCGTCCAGGTAAGCAGATTCCTCCAGTTCATCGGGAATACCGCGATAGAACTGACGCAACATAAAGATGTACAAACCGTTCTTAAAGCCGAGACCCGTCAGGGACAGGAACATAATCGGCCAGAAGGTGTTCAAAAGGTTAAATCCGCCGACCATTTTATCAATCTTAAAGATCTTCGCAATGAAATTGAAGACACCGTAGATATCGAAGAAACGGAACTGCATGAACATAGAGAACTGCAGCGTACCGTGCGGAATAACCATGGTTAAGACAACCAGCAGGAACACCAACTTGGAGCCCTTGAATTTAAACTTTGCCAATCCGTAACCAATCATAGCGCAGATAAACGTCTGGAAAAGCGCCATGGAGGTGGACAGGAAGAACGTGTTGGAAATGGACACGAAGTAGTTCAATTCCTTCAGAATGTAGTAATAAATTTCAAGGGAGAAGTTCTTGGGAATCAGACGAACCGTAGAATCGGTAAAGTCTGTGATGCTCATGAAAGAACCGGCAATCTTTGTCAAGAACGGGTACAGAACGATGTAGGAAACGCCCAACAGAATTACGTACTTGAAAATCATCACCAAGACGTTCGTCAAGAAGTATCCGTTCAGGAATTTCGCTTTCAAACGCTCCTTTAAAGGGGTTCTGTCAAATTCGACGCGAATCTTGTTTTTCGACTCACGCTTGACTTTCGGCATATCCTGCGTATTTTGCGCGTTCATTGTCGTACCCCCTCTCAATCACGTCTCTGGTAGAAGATGAATGCCGAGCAAATCGCAGCAATCAAGCCAACCACCAGGATAACAATCATGAAATACATCCATGACATTGCCGTACTCATTTCACGACCGTCTGACTTTGCGTAAACGGTGGAAATGTACTTCATGACCGTATTCTGTTGGGTCGTGAAGTTATCGATAACCGTGTAAACGGCATTCACCAAAATCATCGGGCTGATCATGGGGAACGTAATTTTCCAGAACGTTTCCCAAGACGTTGCACCGTCAATCTTTGCCGACTCATAAATAGCGGGAGAAATGCCCTGCAGCGCGGCCAGGAAAATCAACATCTGTACACCGGAACGGTTAACCAAATCGAAAATGTTGTTAACCATCGTGGTGACGTATGCGGCCAATTTGGAGCCGAATTTCATCATCATGAACAGTTTTTCAACGTCCATTAAGGAAACCAAGCCCTGTGTAACCTGTTTTTCCGAACCGTCGTCAATACCCGTGTTCTGTGACTGTTCCAGATATTCGTTCATCATATCGTTTGCCGCAACGGTCTCCATGATACCGGTAGAAATAATAACCGGAATGAAGAAGATTGCGCGGAACGCGGCACGACCTGCCATCTTTGCATTCAGCAAAATGGCCATGAACAGGGAGAAGACCAGGATGGCGGGGATGTTGAAGGCCATGGAAGCCAGGCCTTTCAACAACACCTGCACGAACGAGGTATCCACAAAGAGGGCGTTATAGTAGTTTTCAAAGCCGACCCATTCGGTCGTATAACCACCGCCGCTCTTAATGGTAACGGACTGGAAGCTGAGTGCCAGAGAATCCCAAACCATCGGCAAATAAATCAGAATGAAACCGATGACGAACGGCATGATGAACCACCAGCCGGCACGGGATTTCTTGCGGTCAAGGGAGGCAATTTTCTTTTTCTTCGGTTTAGCAGCCGAATTTTGCATTTTGACTTCGCTTGTCATATTCAATTCCCCCCCTTATCTGTAGATTGCCACGTAGTCGGTGGCAGGAATCGTGTAGCGAACACCGTTATAATCAACGACAACGGCAAAGCTGTTGTAGTTAATGATAAACGTCTTATAGGCTGCGGCGTCGTCGCCGTTCTTACCGCCGTACGTAACGGCAACGATGTTACCGTCATCGGAGAGCAGTTTGTCAAATACGACTTCTTCTTCAGCAACGGTCTCTTCGGAGGTCGTGCTGCTGCCGGAAGAAGAGGCAACGGGCGTGTACGTCTTGATTTCGGCTGCGGTCAGGTAAGGCGAAACCTTTTCGAGAAGGGATGCCGCTCTGTCCGCAAACGTCTTTTCGGTTTCAGTGATACCGGCTTCCAGTGCCTCGATGGCTGCCAGATTTTCTTCAGCCTCGGCAATAATGGAATCCAACATACCGTCAATGCTCTTAATGAAGTTAAGCGCTTCGGCAGCCTTGTTCAGAACGTCAAAATATTTAGCCGTTTGCTGCTGACCGGATACAATCGACTGCATGCTGGTACGGTACTTGCTGCCCAGATCCTTCTTGGCGGTTTCGTACGTCGTAAGGTTCTTCTTAATGGGACTTGCCTCGTAAGCTTTCTTTGCGGTCTCAGCCTTTGTTACGCTGGGGTCAACCTTTGAATAGCTCTTGGACAAATCGTCACTTGCCTTCTTCTGTGCCGTAGCAGCAGTTTGTGCTTCCGTCACACCGGTAATCAGGTATTCACGGGCAGCATTGATTTCGGCGTTGATTCTGGCCTCCGTCGAATCGTACGTTTCCTTTTCGGATGCGTAGTTGTCGGCAAGAGCAGCAGCCAAGTCAGCCATCAGTTCATCCGTATCGGGCACACGACGGCCTGTCAGGAACTCGTGGGAAAGAATGAGCTTGGTCTGCACGTCCTTCATCTGGCTGTTCAGTTCCAGATAGGTGGACTTCACGTCCTCGGACCAAATGTCGTAGTCGATGGAATAATATTCGTTTAAGAACTCGTCTTCCTTGAGCAGTTCCGTATTCTCATAAGAGAGAACGTAGAAGATGGAACCGCCGTTTTCAATGGCCTTCAGAACGGCTGTCGTGGTATCGCCGTCCATATTGGCTGCCGTACCTGCGTACTGCAGGAAGCCGTGCGCAACCATACCGAAGAAAGGAACTTCGTTGCTGGCACGTACGTAGCGGCTGGAGGAAACGGGTGCTTCCAGGAGGTAATCGGCGTATTTCCAGGTAATGGAGTTACCGCCGGTAACCATCACGTTGCTGACGGATTCGGAAATAGAAGCCAATGCGTTGGCGACAAATTCCTTATCGTCTTCACGGTTGTACGGCTCCTTCTTATCAAAGTCGGAGTTGACGTACTGACCGAGCGTAGAAACGGAAATGTTGTTAAGGCCGTAATTGTCATATTTCTTGAGCAGTTTCGTGTAGAAACGGCTGTAGGAAGCGGGAGAAATGGCGATACCGATGTCTTTGACGTAAGTCTGATACGTCGGGCTGTATTTACGATATCTTGTGTAACGGTTATCAATCGTTTTGATACAGTCGCGTTTCATATTCAGGCCGTCATTGGCTGCGGTTTCTTTCAGCCAAACGAAGTCGAAGTCCGGGAACAATGCGAGATTGTAACCGTCCTTGGCATTCACTTCCTCTGCGTACTCAACCAAATCCTTAAAGCCGGATTTGCCGCCGACAGCGCGTTCCCATTTGAGTTGACCGGGAACGGAGTAATACATACCGCCGTTCACGTAACCAACCATCTGGAAGAATACGTTCTTAATGCCGGATTCGTTCAAATCCTCATAAATCGCTTTGATATCATCGAAGGAAGCGAGAGGCTGCAGAATTTCCAACGGAATGGTGGCAATTCTGACTTCACCTTCCAAACAGCCGAAGGTTTCAATGAACAGGGGGATATCCTCCTGTACGTCAGCGGAGGTCAACCGGTCGAACGTACCGTTTTCAATCAAATAATTCTGATAGACTTTCGCCATACCGTTATAATCGGTTGCGTACCAATCGGTCAGATTATTTTCTTCGGCCAACGTTTCATCGGTCAGCATGAAGTAACGAATCTTCAGGTTGCCGGAATACTTACGGTCGGAGCTTACGTTCCAGGTGGAAGTGGAAGCCTGCAGTACGTCGGAAACCGAGATAACGTCGTTTACTTCGTACGAGTCGGTAGGACGCGGGTTGAAGTAGGTAATAATCGTGTTGTAATCACTGGTGGAACCGCCGTGATACGTTGCGATTTCGGTCATGGACTCGCCTTCTTCAATGACGGCGAAGAAACCGGCCGTTACCATCGTCTCGGTGATTTCACTCAGCAATTCGGCATTGCCCATCGAGGAGATGGCGGTATTCACTGCCTTGACGGAGTCAACGCAGGACTTGGAGAAGCGAAGCGTCTTAATTTCGGAATCACCGGTAACGTTACCCTTGCTGTCTTTCGGTGTCACTTCGGCAGTGCAGGTGTAGAAACCCTTATCCTCGTGAATACCGAAAACGGGATAACGAACGGCCTGCTGATACTTACCGGTAATGGTGTGGTAAGCATAGTCGGTGCCGTAGACCATATTACGGACGTTGGTCGTTTGTACGACGTCCTTCAGATCTTCAAAGCGGAACAGCGCACCGGAACCGTCGGGATAGAAGGTATAACCGGTGTTGGCGTTGTTGCCGGCACCCATATAAGGCAGAACGGAAATGGACTGCAGCGTGTATTGCGCAGAGTTGAAGCGAATACCGTTGGCAGGCAGACGAACCGTCATACCGTCCTCGTTGATGGAATATTCCAGTGCCAGGGAGAATACGGCAGTCACGCTGGACTCGTCCACGTATTCAACCTCAGCATAGTCCTCATCCATCTGTTCGTAGGTGTATTCGGGCGCATACTGTTTAATAATCTTTTCCAGCGTATTCATTTCAACCGAAGTTGCCTTGGTATCCAGAATCCAAATGGACATCGTTTCCAAAAGGGGATACTTTTTCACAGCCTGGTCAATGGCCGTCTGCGACGTCATTTCGCTAATATCGTAACGAACGTAGAAACCGGTCAGCTTGGCGTACAGGAAGTCTGTAATACCGTTGTCCTTACACGGTGTCAGGATATTATCGTTCATGCTGTGGTCGGAAATCATCTTCGGAACCAATTTACGGGCGTTTTCATCACCCAGCGTGTATTCTACACGAACACCGCTCTTGATTCTTTCAATGGAAATCTGCTCTCTTTGGGCAGCTTCTTCATAGCTGTAAAAGTTTCTCGTTGTGCCGTCGGTACCGGTGTATCGAATGGCAATCTGAGAAAGGATCTGCTTTTTCGTGGATTCTGCACCGGTTGATTTTGCAACGTCGTAGGGGTTTGAGAACAGCATCTCACCCGTAACTTTGTTGACAAGTGCAACTTCACCCGTGTACTCCTGCATGTAGAGATCGTAGTTGTACTTGGAATAGTACAGCTTCATTGTCGCCAATTTTTCTTCGGGACTGTTATAAACCTGCGTGGTATACTCGATTTCGGAAAGATCGATTTCGTCGTCATCCTTGGAAGTCGTTGCGGCGCCGACAGGCAGTGCGGCAAGCACACCGGCCAGCATCAACGCGGTCAGGAAGAAAGATAATGCACGAATCATTTTATTTTTCATGTTCATTTTCTCCTTTCCGCATTACATACGATATTGAACTTCTTTGACGATATTGACCACGAAGCTTACCAATTTAACAATCAGCGTCGAGAACAAAACGGCAATGAACATTAAGAATGCGATACCGACAATCGTACCGAGAATCGTTACAAAGTTCTTACCGGTCGTATAGTCGTGTGTCACCTGGGTACCTGCTACCAAGAGCAGACCCATCCAAACGTAGCCAACGACAAGCAGGAACGTAATGATTCCTTTTTCGCTGTCGGTTACGTAGTTTGACAAAATGGTGGCCGGCAGCGTAATCAGCGTCACAGGGAGCAGTGCGTAGCCGGAAGCAATGACAACGTCCTTGAAACTGCCTTCACCGTCAAACAAAGTCGTCAAACACCAGTTGGCAATGATGAACAGCAGCAGGGGCAAACCTACGGAGATAATATCCACCCAAATGAACATATAATCTCTGTAGGGGTCCATGACGTAACCTTCTGCCATATCCTGATAGAAGAAGATCAGCATCGTCATGGCGATAAACGTAAGGGAGGCGCGAACGGAACCGCGTTTTTCATGCTTCAGGTCCCAGAAACCGTCGAACGGATGCATAATCACGTGGAAACCGTATGCCAGCTCGTCCCAATAGGTAATCTTTTTGCCGGAAATGGCAACGGCAGCATTGTGTTTGGCAAGTTTGCCGAACAGTTTGGAAACGACTACCAACAGAACGATAATACCGACGAGAACGGGAATCAAGCCCTTGGACATCCAGTCCTTTCTGGCCTCTTTATAAGAGTTGGACCAGTTGGTGGTATCGTATGCGTGCGTGAAGTATTCCAACGATTCCTGGTAATCACCGTTGCGGTAATAGGCCTGGCCGATACCGACGTAAGCGGCGTCGAAGTTGGAGTTGTGCTGCAGCACTTTCTTCCAACAGGAAATAGCGTAATCGTAGTCCAGGGAGTTCTGTGCGGCAATTGCCTCAAGCAGAATATCACCGTATTCGGTACGCTCGTAAACAACGAAACAAGCTTGGCTGCTGTCGAGCACCAACATCTTGGTACCCTGGTAGTCAACTGCCTTTACCGTTGTAACGGAACCCAACATAGACGTGTTATCACCGAAGGCAAACAACAGGTTACCGTTGAAGTCGTAGGTGTAAATTTTACTGCGCTTTTGGTCGATGATCGTCCAGGTTTTATCCGGACCGACGGCAACGTCCACGATGGTGGACGGACCGCTGAGTTCTTCACTGGAGACGGTGGAATACTGAATTTCACCGGCAGGCGGCCAGAAGCCGGTACGACGCATGATTTCGTCGCCCTTGGTATTGAACTGCTTTACGGGAAGGTAGGTGCCGTCGATGGTACCGTCACTGCCCTTCTGCTGAACGGCGGTCGCAGCATCGGCCTCATCAATGGATGAGGTGGTACAGTAAATCAAACCGTCCTCATTAATGGCAATGTTGTTATACTCGGTGGAAACGTAGGATTTTGTCAGGGTTCTTTGTTCCTTGGTCTGGAAACGACGCCACAGTTTCTGCCATACCGTAATGGAAACGGCCTGTGCACCGATAAAGTTTTGGAACTGACCGTCTTCGGTCAAAATGATAATACCCTGATAGGTGGTGGAGGAAACCACGAACAAACGGTTGTAACGGTCAACGGCAATGGCAACCGGTTTGTAAATGGAGCCTTCGTCAAACAGTGCGCTCTCGGGCGCTTCCAGGATGTTTTTAAACGTGAAATCGCGGTTGAAAATAACGATACGGTTGGAGTCGGTATCGCAAATCCAAATGCGGTCGTCACTGATGAAAATACCCTGCGGATTGTTCAACGTATCGGGAACACCCTGATCGTTGATAAATTCGGAGATAATGGTTTTCAGCTTATAATACTGGTCAAGAATAACAACGCGGTTGTTGCCGCTGTCGACGATGTAAACGTTCTTTTGGTCGTCAACGCACAGGTCGGAAGGATTTTTAAAATCATCTTCCATGCCCATATAGGCGGCATCAATGCTCTGCTTGGCAGAATACGCATCGGGAGAGTACAAAGGCTCGCCGTCGATGGAGTAGGTGTAGGTCTGATATGCGGACGAAGCACTTACCGGAACTGCAGCCAACATCAATACTGCCAACAGGATTGTCAGGAAAGAAATCAGTTTTTTCATATTCACATTTCCCTCCTATTAATCCTTCATACCGGATGAACCCATGGTTTCAATAACCTGAGCCTGGTTAATAACGAAGACCAAAATCGGCACTGCCATACCGATAACGGTAGCGGCAGCGGATGCGCCTGCACGGATAATACCGCCGGCAGCAATCTGCGAAATGGCGTAGTTGAACGTCTTGTACTGTTCGGAGAAGATGTACGTGGATGAACCCTGGTTCCACATATCCTTGAAGGAGTAGATAACCAGCGTCAGCCATGCAGGCTTAACCATAGGCATGGCGATTTCCCAATAAATACGGAACTCGCTCGCACCGTCAAGACGTGCACTTTCCAAAATACCGTCCTGAATATTTTCTTCCATAAAGTTCTTCATCAGGTACAGACCGAGCGTTGCACCCCACTGCGGCACAACGATGGCCCAGTAGGAGTCCAGCCAGTGGAAAGCACTCATGATTAAGAAGCTTGTGATGGCGGTAACCGTCGCGTTAAACATCAAGGACGTACGAATCGTCATGAAGATCAGGTTACGGCCGGGGAACTTGATTTTAGCCAAAGCGTATGCGGCAACGGATGCCAGCATCAAGTGACCGAACGTACCGACAACGGAAATGTACACCGTGTTGAAAATGTAACGGGAGAACGGTACCCAGGAGGTGTTCATCAAAATGAACAGGTCCTTGTAGTTGGAAAACGTAGGATGTACGGCATACAGACGGGGCGGCTGACGGAACAATTCGTCCAGCGGCTTCAAAGACTGCATAATGTTAAAGTACATCGGGAAGAACATAAATGCGCCGAGAAGGAACAGAATAACGGTAATCCCTGCGTCACCGCCGGCGGATCGGGCAAGGATGACTTTATGACCTCTTGTTCTTAATTTTGACATCTTATTGCCCTACCTTTGACAGAAGTTTGGCGACAAGCATGTTGGCGCCGATCATGATCAGGAACAACACAACGGCAATGGCCGATGAGTAACCCATTTCATAACGTTGAGAACCGTAGTCCTGCAAGTGGTGAATGATGGTATGTGCGCAGTAGTTAACGGACGGGAAGCCGCACAACTGTGTAACGACGTCACCGAAACCGAACGCACCGGTAATGGACATAATTGCGGAGAACATCAGCTGACCTTTCATGCTGGGCAGCGTGATGAACCACAGTTCCTGCCAACGGTTCCGGACACCGTCAACGGCACCGGCCTCGTAGTAGGATTTATCAATACCCTGCAAACCGGCGATGTTGGACAGGAAGGAAGTACCGAGTGACGTCCACAACGCAACGATAATAACCAGCGGCATGATGGCTTCCTCGTATTCGAACCACGGTACAGGGGATACGATAATACCGAGTTTCATTAACATAGAGTTAAACAAACCGTAGGAGTCTGAGGAGAAAATGGCGGTCTTAAAAATCAGGTACGCACTGTTTGCAATGGAAGGTGCGTAGAAAATCAAGGTTACAACGGAACGAATCTTGGGAGAAAGCTCGTTGATAAACCATGCCACCAAAATAGCCAAAATGTAAGACGAAGGTCCTACAATACCGGAGAAAATCAAGGTATTCTTGCAGGCGATGATGAAAATGTCATCGTCGAAGAACAAAGAGACGTAGTTGCTGATGCCGACCCAGTTCGGCCACTCCAGCATGTTGAAGTCCGTGAAGCTGAAGATCATAGACAACAGCACCGGGAAGACGGTGAACAGGATGAAAATGAACAGATAAGGCAGAATCATCAGGTAGGCAACCCAGTTGTTTTTCATTTCCTTCCAGGTCCACTGCCATTTGGTCATATCCTTACGGGAAACCGCTTTGTGCGGCTGTTCTGCGGGTGCAGCCGGAGCAGTATCCTGCCCCGCCGCACTTTTTATTACTTCATTATTAATATCAGACATGTGCGTTTCCTCCTTTCAATCATCAATAGGAGTCATAAGCGTCGGCCGCATCGGTCAGACACTTGGAAACAAAGTAAATCAATTGCAATTCATTCAGGGAATCGATGCTGTAGCCGCCCTTGTTCTTTTCCATCGTTTGATGAGAAACGTAGACGAAATAATCGTCGTAAACGGCAGAAGCGAGCTTGGCGTCAAACGCTTGTGCAGCCTCGCGCATCAGGCGCGTTTCCTTATTGGCGAGTGCATACTTTGCGTCGGCAATCAATTCGTCATACTTGGTACCGTATGCCTTCTGCAGTGCGGCGCAGGCTTCCACGCATTGATTCTTTCTCTTTTCTGCCAGGGTTTGACCGATGGTCAGCGTTTCCAGTTCGAACTCATCACGTTTACGGGTGATTTCCTTATTAATCGTATTGATGTAACTCAAAATTTCGGAAACGGGGTCCTTATCTTCGTTATACGCGGACAGGAATGCAAACTTGGTGTAACGAGCCAAGATATAATAGCCGGGATAGTTCGGGATGGCTGCCAGGTTTTCAAACTGCAGCATAATTTGGGAGATTTCGTCCGTTGTCCAAGGCATCATGACCAAGGATTCGCGGTTAGCCGTTGCCTGCTTAGCGGAGTCACCAAGAATGGCAACCATTTCCTTTGCGTAATCGGACTGTGCCTGTGCACCGGTGAACCAACGCAGGAATTCCCAAGAGGATTCGAGGTTGCGGCATCCCTTAACCAGGACGTCTGCCGTTACACTGGACATAACGCAGTTGTTGATATTACCGTTTGCATCTTCGGTACCGGGAACGGGAACGAACGTCCACAAACCGTCGATTTCGTTTGCATACACCTTTAAAGTATTGTACATATCGGTGTAGTTACGAATTACGATGGGCATTTCACCGGAACGGAAACGCGTTGCAGCGTCAAATGCGTACGGGAACGAGTAAACGGTATACAGGTTGCACATGGTTTCGAAGGAATCAAGACCCTTAATCGAGTCAAGATTGATGCGCATACCGTTATCGGCAAACAGGTTACCTTCGTTCTGGTACATAAACATCGTGTACAGAGGAGAAGCATCCAAGTCGGGAAGGATACCGATTTCCATGTTGTTTGCGTCCAAAATGGGCAAATCGGCAAATACGCTCTCCCAGGTCTTGGGGATTTCAACGCCAAGGTTGGAAAGAATATCCACACGAACGAACATCATTTGGAAGGTCTGTTGTTCGGGCAGGCCGTAGTAATGCATGACGTTGTATTTGTCTTCAATACCGAGCACCAGCATAGCGCTTTCGGTAAAGGCCGTCGTGGTTTCTTCAAAGCCGTCGAAGCCTTCCACAGGCAGCAAAGCACCGCGGATAGCGTAGTTGATAACGTCGGTGGAGCCCAAGCCCAGGAAGACGTCAGGACCTTCACCGGACAGAATGGAGGGCAGCAGCGTACCGCCTGCAACCAGTTTCAAGTCGACGGAAATACCGGTGGAACCTGTAAAGCCGTTGGTACAAAGGTTACGAATAACCTGTGCCTGGTCACGACCGGTTTGCAGCCAAACGACAACGGCATCGTTCTCGGTCAGCGATTCGGCCATTTCAGCAGTCGTGCCGAGAGAGTTGTAGTCACGGCTGAAGCTTGCAAAGAAGCTCTTCACTTCGTGCCAGAAGTTCTGGAAGAAATTACCGTTGGCACGGGGCATTGCTTCGTCGGCGCTCTGAATCAAAATGTAGTCGAAATAAAGCGGCTGCTGTTTGATGGTCGTCAGGTAGGTACCGATGGTTGCAATGTGAGATTCCAGGTTGGAAAGGTTGGGAGCGATATCATCTTCATCCGTACCCATCTTTTTGAGCACCTGTGCCACCTGCTCCAAAACGGCGGTGACAGAAGAAGATTCACCGGTGACTTCCTTGAAGAAGTCGGAAAGGCTGTACAGTGCGCGGCTTTGAATAATCAGGTCGCGGCAGGTATCGGGCATGACGCGGTAGAAACCGTAGTCACGGTAGATATCGGGGGTGGCGCCGGTCAATTTCAAAATGGTCAAATAGTCTTCGTTGATGTTTTCCAGGATATTTTCCATCTGCTGCAGCAACGGACCGATTGCACCGAGAGACACCTCAAATTTCAGCGTGTAGGTAACGCCTTCTTTAAAATAGAAGGAAAGTGCGATGGGATCGCCGTTTTCATCGAGGTCGCCGGTGGTCAACGCACCGGTCTGCCAACGGTCGTCATAATTGAACTGCAGGCGGGATGCTTCCTCGAAAGGAATACCGTCGTAATAACCGAGTTCGCCTTCTTCAACACCGGCACCACTGTAGATGTACAGGGCACGGCAGGTGAAGACACCGTCGGACAAATCCTGTTTGAAACGGGTTACAATATTATAAATGCCGCTTGCATCCACTTTGAACGTGTAGGACAGTGCCTTGCCGGCCGTCTTCCACTTATCACCGCCGATACAGTTCAAAACCGTACGGTTAACGTCGGCAGGAGAGCAAGCAGAAGAGGAACGGTCCTCAACGGGATACACGGTATTAGCAGACTGTGCGGTGGTGTACTCGCCTTCCAGTTTTACGATATCGGTTCCCTTTGCCATACCGCGGATTGCAGCATAGTATTCGTCGTATGTGGTATAATCCTCGTGCGGGTAGATTTCAATATAAGCGATACCGATAGGTTCGGCAACGCCTTCAAAGGACAAAACGTTTTCGCCCTTTTCCATATAAAATTCAAACGAGCCGGAATGCAGACCGTCGACGTCGTGCAGCTCGTAGGTGGACCAAGTGGGCACCTGCTCCATGGACGGACGCAGTTCGTTGTCGTTCACGTCGGTCGTAAAGAAGCGAACACCGATAGAAGCCAAATAATCGGCCTCGCCGGCAACCCAAACCTGCGGGAAGGAGTAGGTCAGGACCGTTTGACCCTTATCGTTCGTTTTTTGCGTAACGGTCAGGCCGTATTCTTTTGCCTTGCTCAAATAATCGGCAACGGCGGAAGCGTCAACGGTGATCGCCGTTTCCGTATATACGTTTGCGTAGGTTTTGGGGAAGGACAGCGATGCCACTTCTTCAAACGCCAATTCGCCGTTGAGACGGAACTTGCGTTCAATGGCAGCGTTCTTACCATCCGGTGCAAAATACCGAACGGCGATGCTGTACTTCGCGGTTTCGGGCACGTTGATCACGTACGTCAAAACACCGTCGGCAGGCACGTACAAATACTGCACGCCCTCGAAGTTTTCAACGGAAACCTTTGCGGTCGTATTGGCCGCATCGTAGTTCCAACCGTCAACACGTACCGTTTTCGTTGCCGTTTTGTAATCGGCATACAGTTCCTGCGCAAGATAGTCGTCATAAGACAACGAATTCAGCAGGTCGGCATAGTCGGCAATCGTTTTGTCGGTCACAGAGCTGTTGGCGTTGGAAGCGGTGGTTGTCAGAAGCAAATCATCGGATGCACCGACAGTGAGGCCGCATGCCAAAAGCATCATGAGAGCCAACAAAAATGCGATTGTTTTTTGCATTGCATTTTTTTTCATAGGCTTTCTTTCCTCCATGGAATAAGGGTTGCCCCGCACATTGGACAGTTATCCCTTTAGTTATTCTATATAATATCATAATAGGCATTCAAAGTCAAGAAAAAACTGGGGTGCCGTTCCCTGCCGGCAACCCTTTCAGGGCCGTTTTTCACGGAATACAGGGAGTGTCAGGCAGCGTCGGATTTTTTGATTTTTTGTGAAATAATAAATTGTTAAGTTTTTATGAACAAATTAATGTTAAACTTTATTTACATTTTTTCACATTTTATCAAATTATTTCCAAGCACAACGGCGCTGTAACGCAACAATCAGTCACGTAGTAATTTTCATTTACCTTATAGAAAAATGTTCTGCATTTTTCATTAGCACATTGACTATGGGCGTTGTCATTTTGCACAAAAACAACCCCTTATTTTCGTCATTTTGACGGACGCGCTTATTGAAACCGCGTTTCATTTATGGTATACTAATTGCGGCCGCCGCGCAGGCGGACCACTTTAAGAAGGAGCGTGTCTTCATGGACGCAGAAACTATACAAACGGCCGTCACAGCCGTTATCACTCCCAAAGGGGAAGACCTGTTGCGCGGGGGGCACGTTTGGGTATTTGCCGACGAAGTGACCGGTTTGTCCGGCAACGCAGTCGACGGCGATATTGTCACGGTGCGCAGCGCCAAGGGCAAATATTTAGGCAGCGGTTTTTACAACAGCGCCTCCAAGATTCGCATTCGCGTTTTCTCCAAGAATGCCAACGACGTCTTCAACGAAGCGTTTTGGGAGCGTCGTGTACGATATGCGGTTGATTACCGCAAAAGCGTTATGGGGGACGACTTTTCGTTCTGCCGCTTGATTTTCGGGGAAGCCGATTCCTTCCCGGGGTTGGTCATTGACAGATTCGGTGATTTATTGGTATCGCAGGTCGGCTGTCTGGGCATTGAACGCGTTAAAAACCACATTTATTCGGCTGTCGTCCGTATTTTGCGGGAATACGGGCAAACCGTAACGGCCTTTTTTGAGCGAAACGACGACGCCGTCCGCACGTTGGAGGGCATGGATTCCTATTGTGCCTTTTGGCAGGGAGAACAGCTCGCCGCCGATTATCCGTCGCCGCTGCTTGTCACCGAAAACGGCATCACCTACGAGGCTGATTTCCGTTCCGGACAAAAAACAGGGTATTTCCTGGATCAAAAATACAACCGCTTGGCCATTCGACCGGTTGCACGCGGCAGAAACGTCCTGGACTGCTGTACACACACGGGGGCATTTGCGCTCAACGCGGCCCGTGCCGGGGCTGCCCACGTCACGGGCGTGGATATTTCGCACGAGGCAGTGGAACTGTGCCGCCGCAATGCCGAACGCAACGGCCTGTCCGACACCGTTGATTTCGTTTGTGCCGACGTGTTCGACTACCTTTCCGAACTCAAGAAAAACGGCAAATCGCCGTTCGATTTCATCATTCTTGACCCGCCTGCCTTCACCAAAAGCCGCAGCACACTCAAGAACGCCATTAAAGGGTACCGTGAAATCAACGCTCTGGCCATGCAGCTTTTGCCGCGCGGCGGGTATTTGGCCACCTGTTCCTGCTCGCATTTTATGACGGAGACCTATTTCAAACAAATGCTGCACAACGCAGCGGAAGACGCCCACGTTTCCCTGCGCCAAATTGAACAGCGTCAGCAGGCGCCCGATCATCCGATATTATGGAACGTACCGGAAACCGATTATTTAAAATTCTTTATTTTCCAAATTGTATAAACGGAAGCCTTCCCCTCTTTTGGGGCAATGCCCTGTCGTACGTTTTTCTTGCGGCAATAAAAAAGGAACCTCGCGCGAGGTTCCTTTTTTATTGGTTTTATTTCGTCTTGAAATACAACGTCATGGCAGAGTTTTCACCCTGTGCGGACATAATTTCAATACCCTGAATCAGCTGACCGCCGGCATATGCCTTACCGGTCTTCTGCTCGATATACACTTTATCCTTGATGGCGCCGTGCAGTTTGCAAACCAAATGCTTGGGTGCGGTGGAATGGCACTGCAGGAACGTGAACAGGATTTCACGGTGATCCTTGCTGATAAAGTAATAGGCGTAATAAGGCGTATCAAACGGAGAGAACAAACGGTACAAATCACCCTTCTTAATCAAATGTTCGTACGTCTTATATTCGGCAATCTGTTTGGCAATGGTTTCCCGTACAGCATCGGTCGTGCCGGGCATATCCATTTCGTAGCCGAGCATACCGTTCGTTGCCACACGGAAGCGGAAATTGAGTTCACGGGGATCTTCGCAGATGCGATCCGGGTTGGATACGTGACAGCTCATCATGCAGGCCGGGTAAGCCAGCGTGGAGCCGCACTGAATATACTCTCTCGGTTCGGGTCTGGTGTTGTCGCTCGTCCAAATCTGCGTGCAGTACTTCATCATAGCGATATCGTAACGACCGCCGCCGCCGCTGCAGTTTTCAATCATGACGTTGGGATAGGTTTCGCGGAACCAGCGATAGAGATCGTACACACCCAGCATATAGCGGAACGGCACCTCATCCTGACGCTCGGGCGGGAGCACAGGAGAACCGACGCCGCACATGTGGCGGTTCATATCCCATTTGATATAGTCAATGGCAACGCCCTTGAAGGTTTCGCTGAAGCTCTTTTTCAGGTAATCAAGCACTTCGGGGTTGCACATATCCAAAACGAGCTGGTTGCGGCTTTCCAAACGGGGACGGTTGCCGGCGTGCAGTGCCCAATCGGGATGTGCGCGATAAAGATCACTGTCGGGATTGACCATTTCCGGCTCAATCCAAATACCGAATTGGATACCGCGGGACTTCACGGCGTCGACAAAGGCGCCGAGGCCGTTCTTAAATTTCTTCTTGCTGACCGTCCAGTCGCCGAGTGCGGCGTTATCGTTGTCGCGCGCACCGAACCAGCCGTCGTCCATAACCAGCATATCGATACCGGTTTCTTTGCAGGAATCGGCAAAGGTCAGCAGTTTATCCTCGTCGATATCAAAGTAGGAAGCTTCCCAAGTGTTCAAAACGACGGGACGATGCTCCATGGTATCGCGCGGCATAATGCGGTTGCGGATAAAGTCGTGGAAGTTACGGGACATCTGACCCAAGCCCTTATTGGTAAAGGTCATCACGGCCTCGGGAGACGTAAAGCTCTGCCCTTTTTCCAGCAGCCAGCTGAAGTTTTCTTCGCCCAAACCCAACTGCACGCGGGTGTGGTTGTACTGGTCCACCTCAACTTCGGACAGGAAGTTACCGGACCAAACGAAGTTGAATCCGTAGGCATCGCCCTTGAGTTCATTGGTCTTTTTGCCGCAAATGCAGACGAAAGGATTATAGTGGTGGCTGGAAGCACCGCGGCGGCTCATAACGGACTGGTTACCGATAAACAGCGGGCGGCGCTGAATCTGACGTTCTTTGCAATGATAGCCGGGCAGCGTGATAATATCGTAATCGGCCGAGGGCATATCCAATGCCAAGCTCATGGCCTTTTCAATCTTGACGGATTCGCTGCCTTTGTTTTCAAGTACGAAGTAGCGGGTAATCACGTTTTCTTTCGGGAAAACGGTGTAATACAGGTGCAAAAGGCACTTGCTGTATTCGTCCTGCATATCGATACGCAGGGTGGTTGTCTTTTTGTCGGCGGCGGCACAGGGGATACCGGGAATATCGCGGCGGCCGTGCATACGTTTGTGGCCGTAATAGATGAAAGACGTGCTGCAGTTACCGTCTGCATTGCGCAGTTTTAAGGCAGAAGTGCGGAAGTCGCCGTTATCGAAAAACGGGAATTCCAACAGGTTGCAGTCGGGGGAGAACCCGCCGCGGGGACCGGTAATCGTACTTTCAATGGGGTCAAAACCGCGCGGGCTCTGCAATTCGGCCACCTGCGGCTTTTTGGTCTTTTTTCCGTAATACTTGTGCACCAAGTATCTGTCGTTCAGCACCTGCATAATGTAGCAGGAATTGCGGGTCTGCAAAGTAAAGGTTTTTGTCGCTTTGTCAATCGTGATCATTTTACTCAGTTCCCTTTCTTGTATTGTTTATTTTATTTTAAATCCATCAACGTAAATATTTTGTTCACGTTACCGGCGCCCATGACTAAAATCAAATCGCCGGGTTTGGCATTTTCCAAAAGGTATGCGGCGGCATCTTCAATCGTCGGCGTCCAATGGGCCTTATCGCCGATATCCGCTGCAAGACGCTCGGAGGAGACGCCGAACGTATTGGCTTCACGCGCAGCGTAGATGTCCACCATCAGCACAACGTCGGCATCGCCGAACGCCTTCACAAACTTACTGTAAAGACCGAACGTCCTACTGTACGTATGCGGTTGATACACGCAAATCACCCGTTTAAAACCCATATTGCGGGCGGCGCGCAATGTCGTAGAGACCTCGGTCGGGTGATGACCGTAATCGTCATACACCGTCACGCCGTTCCAGGTTCCCTTATATTCCATACGGCGTTTGGCACCGGAAAACGCAGACAGAGCCCTGCCGATGACGTCGCCCGGAATACCGTACAATCGGGCAGCGGCGGCAGCACCGAGCGCATTGAATACGTTGTGGTCGCCGGGCACGTGCAGGCAAACGCGGCAAAGTTCCCGTCCGTCTTCCATAATGGTAAAGGAAGAAAATCCGTTTTCCCGACAAACGTCAACGGCATAGTAATCGTTGCTTTCACGCAGGCCGAAACTCACCGCAGCACCGGTGCAGTCCCTGACGGCTTCCAGCACCCACGGGTCGTCGCCGTTAAAGATAATCGGGCCGCCGGCGTTTTGCGTCAATTGAGCAAAACGGGCAAACGAGGCCGTGATTTGATCCTTGGAATGGAAATAATCCACGTGGTCCATTTCAAGATTCAAAATAACGGCGGCATTGGGGCAAAAACTCAAAAATGAGTCCATATATTCGCAGGCTTCAAACAGAAAATAACGACGGTCACTGTCACCGATGCGGTACGCACCGTTCATCAGGTCCATTTCGGCGCCCGAAACCACCGTCGGGTCCTTCCCTGCCTCGCAGAACACCTGTGCGCACATAGACGTGCAGGTGCTTTTGCCGTGCATGCCGCAAATACCCAATCGGTTTTCATACGCCGTCATCACCCAACCGAGATAATCGGCGCGGGAAACGCAGGGTAACCCGCGGCGGTGCGCTTCGACAAGTTCGGGGTTGTCCGCCGGAATCGCCACGGTGAAAACGACGACCGAATACCCCTGCAGATGTGCAGCGTTGTGCGAATAGTGCACCTCGATACCGGCACGCACAAGCTTTTCCGTCAAAGCCGTTTCGGTATGATCGGATCCGCCCGTTTTGAACCCGTGCAGTTTTGTCAACATGGCGAGAGACGACATATTGATACCGCCGATGCCGATAAAGTAAACAGCAGCTCCCGGCTGCATAAAACCGGATATTTCCCGGGGGCCGAAACTCGTATTGAAGGAAGACATAGTACCGAAAAAGCTCCGTTCCCGTTCCCCTGCACGGGGAACGATACTGGCAGTGGAACACAACAGGTTGTGCCGTATTCCATCTTGGAATACTACACATAGTATATCATAAAAAAATCAAAAGTGCAACAGAAACGGCGTCTTTAGGTGCCGTTTTTTTATTTTTTTATCTATTGCATCCCCCGCCGTTTTGTGTTATACTAAGCGGCAGAAACAAAACTCAAAAAAAGGATAGACGACATGAACGAACCCGCTTATTTAACTTACTTTCGTGCCCTGTGTGCCATTCCGCACGGTTCGGGGCAGACCCGCGACGTCAGCGACTTTTGCGTTGCTTTTGCCAAAGCGCACGGTCTCGATTGTGCGCAGGACGAATACAACAACGTGGTGATCCGCAAGCCCGCATCAGAGGGCTATGAAGACCATCCGACCGTTGTGCTGCAGGGCCATTTGGATATGGTTTGTGAAAAAGACGCCGACTGTCCCATCGATATGACGCAAGAGCCGCTTTGCCTGTGTTTTGACGGTGACAAACTGTACGCCAAGGGCACAACGCTCGGCGGTGACGACGGCATTGCGGTTGCCTATGCGCTGGCTATTTTGGCCGACGATTCGATTGAACACCCTGCCCTGGAGGTTCTTTTGACCACGGACGAGGAAATCGGTATGATCGGTGCCAATGCGCTGGATCCCGCCCTGATTACCGGCAGAACGCTGATCAATATGGATTCGGAAGAAGAAGGCATCCTGTTGGCCGGTTGTGCCGGCGGCGCACACATACTGCTGCGCATGCCGATTACCCGTGAACATTGTGCCGGGAAACGGTATTCCCTACGTGTGACAGGTCTCCCCGGCGGTCATTCCGGGACGGAAATCAATATGGGACACGCCAATGCCGACTACGTTTTGGCCGATGCGCTGCGGCTGTTGGCCAAGCACGAAGGATTTGCCCTTTTGTCCATGGAAGGCGGCACGAAAGACAACGCCATTCCGCGGCAGGCATGCGCCGTGTTCCTTCTGCAGGATGACGACGCCTTTGTCGCCGAAACGCTTGCCGCCCTTGAAATCGATGAAAAGAAGCTTTACCCCGCCGACAAAGACCTGCGTTTCATTTGGCAGAGCGAAACCGACGACGAAGCAGACGCGTTGGATGACGTTTCCACCGGGCGTTTTCTTGACTTGTTGGCGCAGTTACCCAACGGTGTACAGGCCATGAGCGCATATGATGCCTCGTTGGTACAAACGTCGCTCAACCTCGGCATTTTAAAAATTGACAAAGACTCGGTGCAAATCACGATATCGGTCCGTTCCTCCATCAATGCGGAACGCGATGCCCTTTTGCGCGTGATAGAAAGCTGCGCCGACGCAGCCAGAGCCACGGCACAGGTCGGCGGCCTGTATCCCGGTTGGGAATTTAAACAGGACTCCCGTCTGCGCGACGTCATGTGTCATGCATTTGAAACCTGTTACGGGAAATTGCCGAAAGTGCAAACCATCCATGCCGGCTTGGAATGCGGTCTGTTCTGCAATATGTGGGAGGACCTCGACTGCATTTCAATGGGCCCGAACATGTACGACATTCACACCCCGCGTGAAAGCTTATCATTGGCTTCGGCAGCGCGGACGTGGCATTATTTGCTGGAAGTTTTGAAAAATCTGTAAGCGATTCGACATTCCCAAAATCGATTGTTAAAACGGAGCGGCGCTGAAAACCAATGTTTTCAGCGCCGCTCCGTTTCGTTTTATGCGTGCGTTTGGGAAAATAAATCAGTGTTTTTCAATCATCTGCGAGCCCGCGGGAACGGACAGCTGCAGCGCATTGGATGCCACCGTCAAAGTAAATTCGTTTTTGGCAACGATCTCACCGTCGATGCAAATATTCTGCGCAGCGGGGAAACGCATCTGCAGTTTATGACATTTGAATCCATGAACAATTGCCCCGGCTTTGCCGTTTTCATACGTGCCCGCTTTGTACTCTCCCTGCAGGGAAAGAAACTTCAGACGTGAAACGTCATCAATAAAGATGCCGTCCATCTGTCCGTCGCAAAGACTCGCATGGGGCGCATTGAAATACCCGCCCCCGCACCAGGACCCGTTGGCAATGGCCGTCAGCAAATAGGCACAGGGTTGAAAATCCCCGTCATCCACGGCAATATCCGCTTTAACGCCGGGCTTTCTTATCAAAGTCACTAACACACCGAGCAGGTAGGCCATGCCGCGCGGTACCCAGGCGTGCCGTTTGAGTTGCGACGTCTTGCTGACAACCTCACAGTCAAAACCGATATTCACCATATTGGCAACGTACAGATCATCCAATTTCAGCAAATCAATCATGATCGGTGTACCGTCCAACTGGGCGTTGATATCCAAAAAGTTTTGGGTATTCGTAAAATTCTTGACAAAATCGTTGCCGGTTCCGCACGGAATGACGGCCACCTGCGCACCGCTGTGTCCTGCAGCACCGTTGACAACGTCGCAAACCGTTCCGTCACCGCCGCAGGCATAAAAGCGAACGTCGCCTTCATCGGCGTGTGCACGCACGAAAGCAGTCGTATCGCCGTTCCCCTGCGTTACGTGCACTTCGAAATCGACGCCGCGTTCCGTACACACACGGGTGATGGTATCACCGATTTCCGAGCTGCTGTCCTTTTGACCGGCTGCGGGATTGACCAAAAAGTAATGTTTCATGTGTATTCCCGTTCTGTAATGCGAATCCGTTAATACAGCGTCCAATACTTCAAACCGGCACCGAATTCGCTCGGTTCAAACGTCAGTTCGGCCTGGCGGTCGGCAATCACGGCATTCATTTCGGAATACTGATAATATTTAAACATTTCATCAAGATTGTTGAGCACGAATTCTTCCTGCGGTGCCAAACGTTTGATGATATAATAATCGTCACCGCACTGCGTGACGGCACTGTATTCACCGATTGCCAAAGCGGCAGCGGCATTTTCATAGCTTTCCAGCATTTCACCGTGCGTGAAGTAGTAACCGTCCACGCCCATTTCATAATCCTGGCTGTATTTGCCGACCATCGCATCGAAATCGGCACCGTTTTCCAGTTCGGCGTAGCATTCGTTTGCCTTTGCCTCGGCATCGTCACCGGAAATCACGACGTGAATCGTGCGGTACAATTTGCCGTCTTCAATGGCGTGCGCCATAAAATCGGCAGCCGTATCGTAGTCAAAAAGTTCCAAATCCTTGGCATAGACGTTGAACAGTTCGTTGGTCAGAAGGTCCACCTCATAGCAGAAACGAACGTAATGGTCGGTCAGGTAGTTCTTTTCCATCATGGTACGGTATTCACTCATCTTACCGTTGCATTCATCGTCAACCATTGCCTCGATTTCGTCCTGTACGGCATCGGTAATTGCCTTTTCGCCAAGTTCAAGCCCGACCTCACGGCACAGGGACAAAATAGCGTAGTTGTAAGTAATGGCAGCGTGGACGTAATCCTGCAGTTCCTGCTGTGCCTTTTCATCGCTCCAGTTCAGGTCCTCGTTGTTCATGTACATGCTGACGGCCATATTGCAGGCAAGATACCGCAGCTCTTCATACTGCACGTCAAATTCGCCGACTTTACCGACAACCGTTTTTTCCAGGTCGGTTTGTTTAATCGGACGAACGCCGTTGGCAACGACAGAAGCGATGACGGCCCCCGCGATGCACAGCACCAGCACGACGGCAACACCGATGACCAACGCCTTATTTTTCTTAACAAAGTCCCCCGTCTTTTTTACGCACTGCGCAACCGGGCTCTGTTTTTCTTTCGTTTTACCAGCCAAAATCGAATCCTCCGCAATTCTGTGAGTCAAAATAAACAATCATATAAAGTATGACAGTCGATGTATTATATAATAAAATTATGAACAAATTATGAACAACAATATACACATCCCCCTTCCCGTGTAAAAACAACTTTTCAAAACGCCTTTTTTGTGTTAAAATAAAGAAAATTGTAGATTGTAAAATGAAGTTG
>DCGU01000036.1 GCA_002315325.1 Clostridiales bacterium UBA1770 | reverse complement strand
TTAATTGATGTCGAACCTCTCAAACACCGCCAGGTGTTTGAACTGTCTGCGCATTTGGCAAAAACAATTTCGCTGCACGTTGGCGCAGACATAGGTTCGACCTCCTGTCATTCCGACCGAGTTTTTGCAGATATAATTTCATGCAGGAACCTCTCAAACACCGCCAGGTGTTTGAACTGTCTGCGCATTGTAACTTCAAGCCTCCTCCGTGTGGGGGAGGGGGACCGGCTTTGCCGGTGGAAGGAGTTCGCCGTTAACCAATGCATTATTTCAACGTATGAGAAAAGACATATATTGCACCTTGCCGCAAACTAAGGTTCGACCTCCTGTCATTCCGACCGAGTTTTTGCAGATATAATTTCCAACAACAGTGTGTTTTTAGGAAATTGCTTCTGTTTTTGCATCTGCAAAGGCCTTTAGGACTTCATCTTCCGCCGCATCGGTCACGAAATACTGCCGGCCCTGTGCATGAAGCGTACCTTCAAAAACAGTTGCATCTATACCGAGATTGCGGCAGACGACAGCATCCCCTGCAAAAGGAAGAAGGATGTCGTTGGCGGACGTTTCGTGCCAATAGAGGACGTAGGTTTTGTTTTGGCGGGAGAAGAGGAAACAACGGACGTCCTTCACACCGCAGGGAATCTGGCGGTAAGCCACCAACTCGTATTCACCCTTTTCGTTTATGAGCAAATGATGTTCGGTCGTTAAATCCCGGAGCATCTGCTTTTGGTCCTCGGTCAACAGGTTCTTTTCGCGAACGTCTTCCCAACGGCGCACGACCTCGAGATTATCGTCTGTCCGGGGATGGCGGTTCATAAGGTCAAGGTTGGTCTGAACGGAGATGGGGCAATCCCACGCGGCGGCACGGCTCGTCCCGTATTCCCACATATCCGGTTGAATACCGTTGTTCTCGGCAGAGGGTGCCCAATACCCCCAAAAGCCGAAGTTGATGCGCGTAAAGTCCATGCGCATTCTCGGCGCTTCTTCTGCCGGATATTGCTTGATTTTTTCCTTAAATACGGCCGGACCGAAGACATCGAAGGCATTGCCGCCGCTTAATAAGTGCCAGCCGAAATGCGCCTTGGCGGCGCCCTCCGCAAAGAGCGGCGCGGGGGATAGGCACTGCCACACCCGATATTGCGAACCGGGTACGTGATATCCGTAGGGCTCGTTGGTCCCCTCGGACCCATCAAAGTAGATAAAACGGAAGCCCAGATTAAAGACGTCGGCAATCTTGTCAGCCACTTCGTCCGCCAGGCTTGCGTTTTGGTCAAGGTAGACGCTCATAGCACCGTATTCGCTGATGGCAAGGATGCCGCCGATCTCCCCCATGGGATGGGATTTGACGTTGGTTTTGCAATAGCCGCGTTCACACCCCAAGAAGCGATACGGCCGTTCGGTGGAATAGGACGTATACGTGATTAATTCCCCGCCGAACGCCAACACCCGACAGCCGTTCGCCATCACCGTTTCACGGGGATTTTCCTCCACGGTGATAACGGTATCCGTTTCGGAAAGGGGCTGTGCCAGCGTGAAATGCTTAGTCAAAAGTAATCTGTGGTCGGCAACAGGAGTCACGTAGCGGGAACGCAAACCGACGTGGGTCTGTAGGACGTGAAACCCGGGTTGTATGCCGGCATCGTTGACTTTTTTCAGAACTGCCAGCACGTCCTGTTTGCCGTTGGGATAATTGTCATTGAAATCATAATCGCTGTTGTAATAATACCCGTCTTCCTTGAAGAAACAGGTATAGGACAGCACCATCAAGCTGAACCCGCCCTGCTTGGCACGGCGGATATGCTCGTCCGCGTTGGCAGGGTTTAAGTCAAACGTCCAATAAATGCTGCGGTTGATATACGGAGAACGACGTGCCGCAACACCGCGCGGCAAATCATAGTCTGCTTCCAGTGTGTCAACGGCATCCATAAAATCTGCGGGGCAGGCGACAATTAATGCAGCCGTGGTACCGCGGAGCCCCTGCTCCCTTATGGCATCTGCCGTCATAATACGGCAATCCATGCGTTCTTCGGAAGCAATGCAGGCCTGTGGGGAGATAGCCATAACGGCTACCGCAACGTTCTCATCCCGGTTGACGTTCATCCAGGCACCGAAGTTTTTACGCTTGATGACGGGAAGTTGTATCAGGCGAAACGCGGATACAGGCGGCGGTGTCATACTGAGACACGGGTAATCGGTAGGATGAACGATAAAATCCACCAATTGAAACGCAAAGTACCGCTCGGCAACCTTGACGTCCACAATTGCCTCAAAAGGCGTGATGGCAAACCCAACAATCAGTTTGCCCTCTTCCATACGAACACGGTTGGCAGGGAAAGTGGTGCGTGTATTGGGATGGGCCAGCTTTACTTCGTTATTAAAAGGACGCTCCTGCGTGACTGAAAACAGCGGAACGGTTGTGTCAGGTGTAATACATTCCTCGTTTGTCGGGAGATAAACGAGACTTTTTGCGACAGCATCCGTGCCAATGGTCAAACGAAAATACTGATTTTCAATGACAATATGTTTTTCCGGCATAACAAACCCTCCGCTTCTTTTTTAGAACGGAAATAACCCCAAGTTTATGCTATATTATATTATATCATATTGTTGGGGGAAAAAAAGCCGACTTCTTCAAATTCATAAAAAAGTCGATTCAAAAACATATTGATTTTCTCCGCAAAATTGTGTATAATTCAATTAAGAGGTGAAAATAATGGTTCTTACGGTGAAAATGCTTTTGGAAAAATTACATACGTATAAAGACCCATCGGGCAAAATAATGCGTATGACGAGGTGCGGGGAACTGTTTGTACTGACGCGCGGCATATACGAAACAAACAGAGCCACACCGGGATATTTACTTGCCCCTGTCATCTACGGTCCGTCTTATCTTTCTTTTGACTATGCTCTGTCCCGATACGGGTTAATACCCGAAGCGGTATATGCATTTACCAGTGCAACGTATGATAAGAAAAAGTCGAAGGAATATGAAAACGTGTTCGGGCGGTTTACGTATCGCGACGTTCCGAAGGATGCCTATCCGTTCGGTATAAACCTAATTACCGAAAACGAATATTCGTATCAAATTGCAACGCCGGAAAAAGCTCTGTGTGATAAACTCTACTCTGTCAGCCCGGTCACAAGTGTCCGTGAATTAAGGGGGCTGTTGTTTGACGATTTGCGTATTGACGAAACTGAATTTGATAAATTGGATTTTGATACGTTATCGGAATTATGTGACGTCTATCACACAAACAATTTGAAGTATTTGAAAAAGCTGATTCGGAGGTGATGCTGATGGATAGTATTCTTTCCGTAATGTTGAAAAAATACGACGCGCATAACGTCAACGAGCAAAAAAACGCCATGAAAGAAATTATGCAGGAAATCGTTCTTTGCGGACTGTCACGCGCAGGGTTCTTCAAAAAAGCAGCGTTCTACGGTGGAACAGCATTGCGTATTTTTTATGGGCTTGACCGTTTTTCGGAAGATTTGGATTTTTCGCTTTTAACGGCAGACGCAGATTTTAGGTTTGCAGACTATTTCCCTATTTTGGAAAAGGAAGTGCGTTCTTTCGGACTTAACGTTACTGTTTCGGAAAAAGAAAAAACCAAAGAGTCCGGTATACAATCCGCCTTTTTGAAGGGCAATACCAAGGAACATTTTTTGCTTTTTTATGCGAACAATACCGCATCCGGAATCGCAGGAAATGAGGCAATTAAAATCAAGTTTGAAGTCGACGTACTTCCACCGGACGGGGCAAGCGTTGAACATAAATTCAGACTGCTGCCCGCACCGTACGAAATCACCATGTATGATATGCCGTCGTTATTTGCCGGCAAATTGCATGCGGTGATTTGTCGTGCATGGAAAAGCAGAGTAAAAGGGAGAGACTTGTACGATTACGTTTTTTATCTTTCCCACGGTGCAACCGTAAATTTGCCGCATTTAAAAGCGCGACTGGCAGAATCGGACGCATGGAACGCCGACACGGAGCTGACAATAGCGGACGTCAAAAAACTTTTGAATGAAAAGTTTGATACGATTGACTTTGAGCAGGCAAAAGATGACGTTCGTCCTTTTATCAAAGATTCGGCATCACTTGCTTTATGGAATGCAGAGTTTTTCAGGCAAATCACGGAGCAACTGTTGCAATAAAAAACGAAGGGAGTTTACAGAGTCAACCATATGAATGACGAAAATAAAAGCACTTTGACAGAGAATAAAAAACCGAAAAAATATTTTACACTCAGTTTTGACGACGGGATCACGCAGGACCTCAAAATCATAGAAATCCTGAAAAAATACAACGTCAACTGTATTTCCTTCAACGTCAATACAGGACTCTGCGGCGTTTCCTGGGATTGGGTCGGCCCGCGGATCGGTCACCCCGAAGTCAGGCACGACAGACTGACCCAGGAACAGCTGGAATCCGGTATTTATAAAGATTATGACGTGTGCGTGCATACGCTCCACCATCCCTCCCTCAAACAGCACGACAATAACGTCGCGGCGCTGCGGGAGGAAGTGGTTGGGGATGCGGAGAATATCTGCGCATTCACCGGCAGTATGCCCGTGGGCATGGCGTGGCCGGGCGGGGACAATGAATATACCGAAACCACCATTCGCTTGATTCTTGAAAACACCGGCATCCGTTTTGCCAGGGGTATTTTATCCACGCACACGTATCAGTTGCCGACGTATTTTATGCAGTGGCAGCCCACCTGTTCCCTGTGCGACCCGGCAGTGTTGGAACTGGCCGACGCGTTTGTCAAGGCCGAGTGCACCGAGGATATGATTTTCTACGTGTGGGGCCACGGGTACGAACTGGACGCGTTTGACCTATACGGTAAACTCGACGCGTTGATTGAAAAAATGGTGAATGCCGGCGACGTCGAACTTGTTACCAATACAGAATTTTATCATTTGTTCAAGGATAAAATCCCCTCGTGGAAAGAGGCATGAAAAAGAAATGACCGCCGTTCCGTTGCCGCATAGTAGTAAAGGAGTCATGGTATGAATACCGATTTTGAAAACAAGCCAATCAATCCATCCACGAATCATTACGTCAAAACGAACCTATTCGGCATTTTTATTATCATCGGCACGTTGATGAGCATCGGTTGTAATTCGGTGACCTATTATGCGACGTTTGAACGTACGTACGTGTCTTTGTCGTGGTTCGTGTATGCCATCCCGATTTTTCTCCTTGTTATTTATATTATGGCCGTTTATCCCCGAAAACCGCGCAGCTTGCTTTTGCCGATTTCGTTTGTCGGTACAGCACTTGTGCAGGCGCTGACGTTGCGGATGATGATTACTTCGGCCGCTGTGTCCGGGTGGCATTGGCTGTGCCTGGTGTATTCGGCAATTGACGCGGCTGTTTTTGCACTGTGGGTGGTCAGCACAGTACACGCTTTCTCATGGTTTACCAAACCGGGAAGCAAGACGATTTTTTTAGTCTTGACAATTTTGCAAATCATCAGCGCCCTTGTGCCTTTTGTCGGCAATTTAAGGTCTTGTTTTGGATACCCCGGGTTATACGACCTGCAAAGTATCCTTATATTGGCCGGCAATATTCTCGGCGTGATGGCAACGATTTTGATAAGTTGCGGCCGGTATTTGTTTATCCACGCATACGATGCCGGTATTACACAGAAAGAAGCGCCCGCACAGGCGGAATGACGTAAAACGCAGTTTTACAATTGATTAAAAAACGAGAGGATAACTACAATGGATGCTTCAATTATCGTAAGACCTATGGCGGCGCCCGACGCGCCTGCCGTACAGGAATTTTTCGACGTGATGGACGAGGAAAGCACGGCGTTTTTCAACGTCAATCACGGCAACGAAAAACGCACGATGGGCTACTTTGACGGCAGCACGAAAAACCATGCGTTTTGGGTGGCCATGCAGGGGAACGTCTGCGTGGGTATTTCATTTATTTGGGACCTGGAAAAAGCAATTCCCTGGTTCGGTATCGCTGTGCGTTCCGGTATGCAGGGCAAGGGCGTCGGTACCGGTATGATTGCAAACCTGTGCGAAACGCTGAAAGCGCACGGTTACGCGGGCCTGTTGCTGGATACGGCCAAGACCAACTACGCGGCGCAGCACCTGTATGAGAAATGCGGCTTTGAGCGCATCGGCACCCACCCCAGCGGTGAGTGGCTGTATATTTTGCGGTTTGCTCCGACCAATCCGCTGCCGCAGTAAAGGATGGTATAACGATGACGTCTGTTTTCAAAATCACTGTCGATTTTCAAAATATCATCGGCAAAATCAAGCCCGTACACGGGTTTAACAACGCTGCCCGTAAAACGGGATACGGCGAACTGCTGGCCGACTTTGTCGACCTGCACCCGCCCGTGATTCGGCTGCACGACACCTGCGGTTTTTACGGCGGCGCGCATTACGTGGATATCCCCAACGTTTTCCCGAACTTCGACGCCGACCCCGAGAACGAGGCATCCTACGATTTCGCCCTGACCGACGCGTATATTCAGCCGCTGATCGAGGCCGGCATGCAGGTCATGTACCGCCTGGGCGTGACGATTGAACACGCGCCGAAAAAGTACCACGTCTACCCGCCGAAAGATCCCGAAAAATGGGCGAATATCTGCGAGCACGTCGTGCGGCACTATAACGACGGCTGGTGCAACGGGCACAATTGGGATATTCAATATTGGGAAATTTGGAACGAGCCGGACGGTCTGCATCCGAACATCGAGCCCAACGGCCCGCCCATGTGGAACGGCACGGCAGAAGAGTATTACCGACTGTATACGCTGACCGCCAACAAAATTAAAAACGCACACCCCGACGTCAAGGTCGGCGGCTATTCTTCCTGCTATATTTTGGGTGCCTTTACCGGCGAGCGCTGGACCGAGGGCCCGACGGACTATTTTACAAACTTCCTGTCGTATATCTCCGCACCTGCAACGAAAGCCCCTTTAGATTTCTTCTCCTATCACGGGTACCTGGGCAGAAACTACCTGGGCAAAATCGAGAAGGAATACAGCTTTGTCAAAAAGACGCTGCACGATTTCGGCTTTGATGCGACGGAGATTCACGATACCGAGTGGAATACCAATATCGGCACCTACGAAACGCAAGACAAACGCACGATGTACTATATCAATATGCGCAACAACTACGGTGCGGCACACGCTGCCGGCGCTCTGTACGAAATGCAGCGGCTGGGCGTGGACTGTGCCATGTTCTACGATGCGCAATTGTGGTGGGAGTATGGCTGCCTGTTCCACGTGCCGGAATTGAAACCCACCAAAACCTATTATGCTTTCAAACAGTTTGACCGCATGTATGCCCTGCAAAACGCTGCCGCCGTGACGTGCCCGCAGGGACTCTACGCCTGCGCCGCGACCGGCGGGGAAGATATGTTGGGCGTCGCCAACGTGGGGGACGATGACGTGCCCCTGACGTTTGACGTGCCGGGAAGCGCGCGCACGCGTGCAACTTTGTACGAGACGTCCGCCGATTATACAAACGAACCCGTTTGGTCGGGCAGCATTTCGGAACTTACTGCATTGCAATATACCGTTAAGTCCAATTCCTTCATCACGCTGTGCTTAAACGATTGAGTGTAGCAAATGGATAAATCGAAAACGTTTTATACAAGCGACCGCGGCACGTGGCGCGCTTGGCTGGCGGCGCATTATCAGACGGACTGCGAAATATGGTTCGTTTTCCCGACTGTGTCTTCGGGTGAGGCGGGACTGTCCTACAACGACGCCGTGGAAGAGGCACTGTGCTTCGGCTGGATTGACAGCACGGCCGGGCGGCAGGATGAAAACCACAACCTGCGCCGCTTTTGCCCCCGCAAACCCGGCAGTCCCTACTCCCGTCCCAATATCGAACGGCTGCTGTGGCTGGACGAACGCGGCATGATTTTGCCCGCCGTACGCGCCTCTGTCGCCGACTTGCTGGCAGCGCCTTACGTCTTCCCGCAGGATATTTTGGACGCCTTGCAGGCGGACGAAACCGTTTGGCAGCACTATTTGGGGTTCAGTGAACCCTACCGCCGCATCCGCGTGGCGTATATCGACGCGGCACGGGAGCGCCCCGACGAGTTTGCCAAGCGCCTGCAAAACTTCATCGACAAAACGCGGCAGAATAAAATGATCGTCGGCTACGGCGGCATTGAAAAATACTACGGTCGTACCGACGCCGCAGCGGAATAAATCCCCACGGTTGCGAAAAGTCTATTTCACAAAATCAATATTTTCTTAATATTGTGAAATAGGACTGTTTCACAATATTGAAAATTTATCAATAATGTGAAATAGAAACGCGCCGTAACAGGAGTGTCAAAAGTATATAAAAAGGAAAGCACGCGTCGTTTCGTGCTTTCCTTTTTTGTATGGATAGACTTACAGGGATTCGTCGTTTGCTATAAAGTCAATTAGGTTTTTGTGAATAACGCCGTCTCTTTTTTGAAGTAACGGGTCAATTGTTAAGAGATATCTGGGATAATTATCCCGTATCATCTTGAATGGCTTATATTCACGTTCCTCTGTTTCGGGAGTCATAATGGTCATTGCTATTTGAAGATAGCGATATTCATCGTGAATTCGTGTGATAAAGTCACACTCCAAATTCCCAATTTTTCCGACGCTGATTTTATAATTTTTAGATGATAGATACGTATAGACGATGTTTTCAAGCACCGGACCATAATTGATTCTTACATCAACGTTGCGTGAGAAATATATACCAAGATCGGCCAGATAGTATTTCTGGTCACCCCGAAGTGATTTTTTGGACTTCACGTCAAAACGATTGCAACGATACAGTATTTTGGCGTTCTCAAGAATCTCAAGGTATTTATTTAACGTTGAAGGGAGAATGGAAATGTGTTCTTCTTTTTCAAAATAATCAAGGATATTGGATAAACTTGTAGTGGCTCCAAAGTTATTAATGACGTATGTCATGACTCTGTCAAAGACGGCACGATTACGTATTTTATTGTATTTCAAAACGTCTTTATTCAATATTTGTTGAATGACGTCTTCAATATAGGTTTCTTTATCCTGCGGATCGTCAAATTCGAGTATTTTCGGAAACCCCCCATAGCGAATATACTGCTCAAAATCAATCATGCGATTCGGGTTTGTCGTTTTACCCATAAATTCGCTCATTTCCAGGTACTCATGGAAGTTAAGGGGGAACATTTCAATTTCGATATAACGACCGGTGAGCTTTGTCGCAAGTTCACCACTGAGCAAATAGGAGTTTGAACCTGTAATAAAAATGGAAAAGTTTCCTTCTTCACGAAAGCCATTGATAACCTCTTCAAAACCTTTAACGTTTTGAACTTCATCTACAAACAAATATTTGTAGTCATCATCGTTTATTTGCTCTTCAATGACTGCTTCCAAACAATCTGCGGTTTTGATTTTACGATATCCGTGTTTATCAAGATTGATATAGATTATATCTTTTTCAAGAACTCCTGACGCCTTTAATTCATCCATAATTGAAAGCATAAAGCAGGATTTTCCGCAGCGACGTATGCCGGTGATGACTTTGATTAAGTCACTATGGAAGAACCCTTTAATTTTATCAAGGTAATAGTTCCGCTTGTATATTTTGTCGGTCATGTGCAGCCCTCCGTTATATTGTGTATTTAGTATACAGCATATCCTGGAAAAAGTCAAGTTAACGATATATTCGTTTAAAAAAATGAAAGAATAGTCGCCTTAAACGGCATTTATCTCTGCGATAAATGGTGAAAACAACGTTAGAAATAATGCAAAAAAGAAAGCACGCGTCGTTTCGTGCTTTCCTTTTTATATGCAAATATTACGTTAAGCAAGTAAATGATTGACGTACTCCACGATAACCTTTGCCATGACGCCGTAACCCTCGGGCGTGAAATGGACGCCGTCTTGGGACAGCAGGTCCTTGTGCGCGTCTGTCACGGCAAACAGGTCCAGGATGGGCAGGGAGAGGCGTGCGGCGATGCGCTTGACCGCCTCGTTGCGCGCCTTGACGAGCTCCAGTTCCTCGGCATCGGCGACCGTTGTGGTCAGCACCAAAACCAGGGGCGTCCCGGGGAAGGAAGACAGCAGGAACTGTGCGAACCGCTCGTACAGGGCCTCGTATTGCGTAATATCCAAATGAAACCCGTGCAGGCCGTTGTTGAACAGGATAACGCTGCGGTATTCTTCCTGCTTGGCGAACAACGTAATGGACTCCTCAAAGTAGGGGTTGTCCAACGCTTTGGACGAGGGGAAGTTATCGAACAGCAGCGTGTTGTCGGAAGCGACGGTGCAGGCACCGCGCAGTCCGTAGGAAATAGAGTCACCGATATAGAACACGCGCTTTGCCGTGTGATTGCCGGTCTGTTCCCACCAGGGGGAGTCCCATTCGTATTTTTCCAGTACCGTGTTGTTCTTGGGTTCGTAGGTCATTTCGCTCATGGTCATTACCTCACGTTATTTTATACAATTTTGCCGAAGAAATACCCGCCGGCGGGAACCTCCGTGTGGTAGACGCCCTGCTCGTCAAGCGTCAGGGGTGCGCCTTCCAAAGCTATGAGACTGCGGCCGTCCTTGACCGTGATGGCCTGCGTTTCGGTCGCCTCGGGCAGCATCACCTCGCCCTTTTCGCAGGAGCGGATGACGCCGTTGTTATTGGTGAGCATCACGCAGCACGTGCCGCTGTTATTACGGGTGAATTGCTTTAAGCTGTTGCCGCGTACGGTGCAGGGCAGAAGATTATCGAGCAGGGTCTGCACGTCGCGTGCTTCGCAGATTTTATTTTTGTATTTTTGGGCAAAGGCGGGGGAACCAGTCAGGTCCACCAGGTAATCGTATTTGGTCAAATCGCCCATCCCCTCGTTGACGATATCCAGCGCGTCGGGCACGACGCCGTTGACCAGGTTCATCGTCTCGGTCCCCACCATGGGGCCGCTTGTGCGGAACAGGTCGCGCAGCGTTTGGCGGATGGCGCGCAGCTGTGCGGCAAAACTGCCCGAGATGGGGTAAGATAAATATTCGTCATCCCCGCTACACAGGTTTTCCAGAACGGGGAGGTCGTGCGGCAGCACGACGGCAATCGGCGCCAGCGGCTGCCCGATATCCGGATACTTTTCGGTAAAGCGGATGAAGTCGCGTTTGACCTCGCCGTAGGGGGATAGGGCAAAATCGTGCCAGTCGTAGAAGGTATTGCACATACCCCATTCTTCCGCCATAAACGACGCGCCTGCCATATACGAGTACAAATGCATACGTCTTTGTAAGGAACGGGAACTGCCGCCGTTGGCCCCTTTGGTTTCAAACGGGAAGTCGGCACCGCTGTGAATGTTCCATTCGTTCTCCCCGTCCCGTTGGTAGGAGCAGGCGGAGAAGGGATCGCCGCCCCACGGCTCGTAATAGGTGCCGTAGGTGATGCCTTTGGCTTTTGCCATGCCGCGGGCATAGCAAACCTGGATGCGGGTGTCGGGCGTCTGCGCGCCGATTTCGGGCATGAGGTGCTTGGCACCGGCAGCGAGTTCCACCGGGTAGGACAAATAGAAACTGTCGCAGGGGAGCAGGTCGCCGCCTACGTAAGTTTGCTGGTCGGCAAATAACCACGCGGCTTTTTGTAAGAAGGACTCGTAGCCGTCGGGTTGACCGAGTGCTGCCATTTCCTGTGCGTTCATCGCTTCCAGGAAAACGTGCGGGAAGGGGAACGCTTTTTGGATGGTTGCCGTGATGGCTTCGGCCGTCCAGGCCGGGCAGCCGTTCCCCGTGAGTTTGCGGATATCGTTGCGGTAATTGCTCATCCATTCGTGCATTTGGAAACCGTAGAACTTGTCACCGAGCGCTTCGCGGTAGGCGTTGACCAGCGCCATATCGTAGGGGTAATGCTCGATGTAGCAGCCGCCCTGCAAGCGGTCGATATAAAAGGGCATGCCGTTTTCCCGCACCAGGCGGTACAGCGCGGCGTCCTTTTTGGCCAGGGCGTTGAATTTTACGGCTTCGTGTAGGTCGATGCTCTCGCAAAAGCGAATGCCGGCCCGGTCGTTGACAAGTCCCGCCTTGACCTGGGCTTCCCACGTCTGTGGGAGATAGCAATGAAAATAGGTAAACATACGCAGTCCTTCCCGTAAGTGTAAACGTTTATGATAGGGTCAATTCCATTTTGAGGTCGGAGGTCTTATAGACGGCGCCGCGCAGTGCCACGCGCACAAAGCCGTACCGCTCGTACAAATGAACGGCTGCCTGCAGTTTGCTGTTGGTGAACAGGACGAGCTTTTTCAGATGCATTTTCTTGGCGCGTTGAATGACGGTTTCAATCAATTGCCGACCGATGCCGTATCCCTGAAAGTCCTGTGTCACGGCGAGCTTTATCAATTCCCATTCCCCGTTTTCCTCGGGGGCAAGACCGATCGTGCCGACCGGCACGCCGTCCGCCAAGGCAAACCAAATCATGCCGCCGGGATCCAAAACGGTTTCGTGGGGATGATCGAAGGTCTCCACGTCGCGCGGTTCCACCTCCACGTATTTCGTCAGCCATTCCAGACTGAGGTCGCGGAAGGCATCCGCATATTCGTCTTTCCATTGTGTAATCGTGATTTGCATTTGAAAGCGTTCTCCCTGTCGGCTTTGCGACGTATCTCGTTTTTGTATCGTTCGTCAATAGTATACCATAAAAAGGGAAGGGTTGACTACTCCCAAATGGGGGTTTCGATTGATTTTCAGCGGACGTCCGTTAAATCCCCGATGGTGCAAAATAGGATAACGCTTACCATAAAAACGTCCCGGCAGCTCTTGGGGGAGCCGCCGGGTTTCTTTTCGGGTGATTGA
Organism: Clostridiales bacterium UBA1770; assembly: GCA_002315325.1. Classification (GTDB taxonomy): domain Bacteria; phylum Bacillota; class Clostridia; order Oscillospirales; family CAG-272; genus UBA1770. The sequence continues at coordinate 24,763 of DCGU01000036.1, read as the reverse complement.
ACCGGTTAGAGCGTGAACGTATTCGAGCCGTTCTGCGTCAGGCGGCACATCAACTGCACCAGCATTTCCGCCGTGCCTTCGGTGCCCAGCAGCGTGGTGTCAACGTGGAGATCATAACCGGACGGCTCGCCCCATTTTTGCCCCGTGTGGGCGTTGTAATAATTGGCGCGGACTTTGTCGCTCTTGCGGATCTGCTTAATCGCATCGCTCTCGGACAGGTTGTGCAGACGCATGGCGCGCGCAACGCGGGCCTCCATCGGTGCGTGCAGGAAAACGTGCAGCACGTTGGGCAAATTGCGTAAAACGTAATTGGAGCAGCGGCCCACGACAACGCAGGGACCCTGTTCCGCCACTTTGCGCATCACGGCAAACTGCGCGTCGGCCACTTTGAAGCTGACGGGCATTAACAAAGACGGGTCGGACGTATACAGGCCGTTTGCGTACTGGTAGCCGGTACCCGGCATTTCCCACACGTGCATCGGCTTTTCGTCGTGCCGCTCCACCACTTCACGGCTGACCATCATCATATCTGCCGTCTCGTCAATCAGGTTTTTATCATAGAAAGGAATCCCCAATTTCTGCGCAACGAGATGACCGACCTCGGCACCGCCGCTGCAAAATTCACGACCTACGCTCAAACTCCAAACGTTTTCCATATGGGAATTCACTCTTTTTCGTATGGGAACGTTTCCGGTTCCGCATACGACTCCTTTCTGTTGATATTGGTTTGTGTCTCTATTTTACCACAAACTGCCATAAAAATCAACAAAAGAAACGAAAGGGCGTCCGTGTGTTTGTGCATAATAACCAAATGCGAGCTTACTTTTCAAAAAAAGCGGCGTGCCCCCCATTAAAACGCCGCCGCACCCGATCCGCCCATGCAATTTCGAAAAAAGCAAAAAAGAACCCGGGTGCCGAAGCACCCGGGAAAGAATGACGGAAGGAGAAGTACGTTCTTTTATTCGTTACGGCCGGGAGGAACCCGTGCCGTTATTTGTCATTAACCTTTCTTCTTGATGAAGAGGAACGCGATGGCGCCTGCCTCAACGACAACAAGGACAAAGAGGATGACGATGACGGGGGTGTAATTGGCTGTCTTGATGTTGGCAATCTTTTCGTCAACTTCACCGGAAACGGAAGTCACAGCGTCCTTGGTGGCCAGGTTCTTAATCATTTCTTTAACCTGCGCTTCGGTCAGTGCTTTTTCACCGGCAGCAACTGCCGCGTCAAGCTGTGTCTGCAGTTCGGCAAGAGCTGCGGCAAGCTCCACGTCGGTATTTTCCAGCGAATCGGTGAATTCCATAATCATACCGTTCACGGTAGCGGCATCCAGAGCGTCGACCTGTTTGAGGTACGGCGTCAACAAACCGTTGATCATATCATATACGGCGGAGGAGGTGAGTTCGGATTTACCCACGTCATATTCGCCGACGAAGACGAGGTCGAACGTGGACTGCGGGTTGGACCAGTAGGAAGACATGGAACCCATGTTACCGTTGCTGTAACGGCTGGAACCGCCGGGCAGCCAGTTATCCAAGCAGCACTGATAGGAAGCGAGATGGCCGATTTCAGCCTTGAATTCGCTGCCTGCTTTATTCAGCGTGAAGTAAGGTACGTAGATTTCCTGTACGTAACCGTCCTTGGATGCAGCCGATGCCGCAACGATACCGGAGTGATTTTCTGCGTTGTAGGCCTGTGCAAATGCACCGGACGTATCAACCAAAGTGCCGGCAGGCGAGAAACCGAACGCGTAGGAACCTCTTGCGTTCATATTATTCATTTCAGCGGGAAGAGCATTGTCGCCTTCCACGTTGTCGTGCTGGGTCGTTGTCTCGGAGAAGACGACGAACGGATGGTCATAGCCCATTTCATCTACGGCAAAGGTCGGATTGGGGTCATAGATGTAGCACAGGATGTACATACCTTCTTCATCCCACAGGAAGGACAGGTAACCGTAAGCATCCACACCGATTTCCTGATATTTGTTGATGATGCCGGCTTTACCGGTGGTTTCCCAAACGTCGTCAATCACACCGTCAATCAGGGGTGCGGTGTTGTCGTTAACCTTAACGGCATAGGAGAGTTCGGCAGGCAGCCAACCCAATTTGGGCAGCGGGTTGCCGTTGGGATCGTAGCAGTAGGGCGCACGAATGACGGCGGAACCATCTGCATTCTTGTCGTTGGGGTCAACGTAGGTAGCAATGGGATTGCCCCACGGGTCAAGCATATTTTGGTTATCCTCATTGACCGTGAAACTCAACATTGCGGACTGACCGGAAAGTTGGTTGTCATCATCATCCCATTCGGTAAAACCGTTCATGATGTAGTTGTAACCGTAAGGACCGGCCATCTGGATCTTTTTGCCGTTGATGTTCATAATATTGCCGATCAGGTCGCTTGCCTGGGTAATCCAGTCGTAGGTTACGGCACTGTATTCGGTGGCGATAGCAAAGGTCTGGGAACCGGTGGTACCGTCAGCCTTGGTGTATTCAACAACGGAAGGTGTGTAGTTCAAACCGGCAGGGCCGCTGACACGATACTGTTTGAAGTTGTAGTTTTCCCAGATGAAATTGTAGGTATAGGGAACGTATATTTCAACGCACTCGGCACCGGCAAAGTAGTCGGAACCTGCCGGCAGACCGGCAACAACACCGTTGACGACAACGACCGCTTTCACAGTATCCTCGTTGATGTCTGCATACGTGAATTCGGCATTCAGTGCAGTTTTGAAATAGAAGCCCGTATCGGACCAAAGAGCGGTGATACCGTCAATGGTGTTGGTAGAGGCCCAAACTTTTTCGGTGGCATTACCGTCAATCGTGGGTACGACGGCTTCGTTGGCGTAAGCAATCCAGTTGGAGCCGGTTGCTTTGCCGTTGTCATAGATTTCCATCGATGCCGATACCGTCAGGGACAGGCAGGGCAGAACTAACATGACAGCCAGGAACAGGGCAAGAAAAGTGCGTTTTTTCATGGTAAAAAGTCCTTTCGTGTGTATTAGGTGATGAAGCATCATCTTACGTATATTATACTATGCATAAGCGCATGCGATAAATATGTTAAACTATCAAACACTGTAAAATCCTATCATTTTAATGCGGGCGATAGGTGGTTATGTACACATACCTAACACCGAATGGCGCTGATATATGCAATCTGACAAAAAGAGGCAGCCGAATCGTCGGCTGCCTCTTTGCGCTTCATTATTATGGAAGAATATCTGCGGGTGTTATCGGCGGCAGATGGTCGCGGGGGGCACTTTTGCGGTATGACGAAGGCGTCATGCCGGTGCTTTTTTTGAAGACGTGCATGAAATAGGTTGCTTCCTCGTAGGTGAGTCTTTGCGCGATTTCCTTCACGGAAAGATTGGTGGTCGTCAGCAGACGCTTGGCTTCCTCGATGCGCCGCTCGTTCAGATACGCCGAAAACGTTGTATGCAGGTCTTTGGCAATGACGCGTGACAGATGCGATGCGGAACATTTTAAGGCTTCGGCTGTGCTGCTGACGGAAACGTGCTGATAGAGGTTTTCACGCAGGTACTCGCAAAAGCGCACGGTGAGAGAACTGTGGTTTACGCTGATCAGGTTCTCTTTTTGAATGACGTAGGCGCATACCCGCAGGTAGTTGACCAGGATTTCCATGCGGTTTTGTTCCACCTGCGGTTGCTTCCAATAGGCATCCTGCAGGTCGGACAAGACGGTGCCGGTCGGGGTTACCCCGTATTTTGCACCGGTGGCGGTAACCCGCTTCGGCGTCAAGCGTAAATTGGCGTTGTTGCGGAATTGCCCGATGAAGAAAACGCATCTGACTTCGTCGTGAATGACGATGGGGACGATGGCCTCACTCAACCCGACGTGGCAGGTATAAACGTAGGGTTCCTTTTCTTTGCAAACGTGCGTGATGGCGCGGCGGTCGCAGGCAAGGCATTCCTCCTTGAACTCGGGGCAAAGCCGCCACAGCTTATCGCAGAAAACCATATTGCGATAAATGGGCGAAGCCGACGGATAGGAAAACAGATATTCGCCGGACACGTCGCGAAGGGTGATGCTGTAGCCGAAGATATCGTAGAACCCTTTGAGCATACGATATACTTCCTTATCAAAATGCAGCTGGTTCACGGCTCGTCTCTCTCCTTCCCGTTGACGTTGAAAAAGAAATGCTATGGCTTATCGTATAGCGCGGGCAATAATTTCGTCCTGTGTCTGGCGGCTCAGGGTGACGAAAACTGCGCTGTAGCCGCACACGCGCACGCAAATATCGCGGTGCAGCTCGGGGTGTTCGCGCGCCAACAGCAGCCCGGCATGGTCCAGCATATTGAACTGCAGGGAACTGCCGCCGGCTTTTAGGAACAGCGTCAACAGCCCGATAAGGACGTCTCGCCCGACGCTCGGCTCCATACGCTGCAGCGTGATATCGGTGACGAAAGAATCGGCAAATTCCGTGAAATCGATATGGCTCACGGAACGGATGATGTCCGCGGGGTTTTTCACCTCGATAAACTCACTGGGGGAACAGCCGCGGGAAAGCGTCGTGAAAGCGCGGCGGCCGTCCGGTGTCGCGATGGTTTTCAGTCCCAGGTCACGATGAATGTCGTGCGGGTAGAAAGCGGGCAGATAGTTGCCGCCGCGTCCGTTTTTGTACAGGTTGCCGTTTTCGTCCCGATAGACGGCGGCAATATCGTGCAGCACACGGGGAGCAAAGGCGTTGAGTTCGTCGTTATCGGTGCCGTATTTGGGAATGCGGTTGACAATATAGGCCTGCAGGCGGGGATTATCGTCGAAGTTGGTTTGACACAGGCGGTACAGTTCGGCCAGGGTGATTTGCGCCGTGTCGTACACCAGTGTCTTGACGCTCCACAGCGAGTCGATGAGCGTGGCGGGTGCCAGCAGGGACAGGGCGGTTTGCGCGTATTTGGTGCCGCCGTCCGTGGCATCGCGGCCGCCCTCGATGCAGCCCGTCAGCGTGGCGGAAACCAGCGGCAGCGGATCGTAGGTGCTCCACAGTTTTTCGTATTTATTTTTACGCGCCATCATTTCGTGAATGAAATCGGCGATACGTTCCATCACCTGTGCATAAAAGGCGTCAAACGTGTTTGCCGTACTGATGGACAAAACGTCCAGGAGCAGGCGCGGCAAATTAATCCAGGTGTCGGCACGCGTGTTGACCATGGTGTTCTGCAGCGTGACTTCGTGACAGCCCCCGGCCACGTAAGTGCGCGCGTCAGCCAAGTCCTCGCCGCACCTGACGCGGGCGGGAATGATGACGTCGTCGTTCAGCATAACGATGGCGGGGATATTCGCCGTTTGGATGGCGGCCAGCTTTTCAAAATAGGCGCGGGGATGCGCTGCCGAAACGCGGCAGTTAATCTTGGTGTTGAGCCAACGACCCTGCAGTACGGCGTCGAGAATGGCCTCGGTCACGGGGTTATAGCAGACGCTGCCGTCCAAATTGCAGCCGCCGACCATGATGGTGGTGGACGTCTCGTTGTACGCCGTGTCCGCTTCAAAGCGGACGGCGGTGTAGGCCAGCAGCAATTCAAACAGATTTTCGGCGCGCTCGGGGTTGATGCGGCCTGCCTTGAGATCGGCGGCGTAAAACGGATAGAGCATACGGTCCAGGTGCCCGAAGGTGCTGACGCCGATGCCTTCAACCGTCCCGATGGCCTCGCGGCAAAACAGAATGGCGCACAATGCTTCCTCCATCGTTCGCGGCGGTTCGGCGGGAACGCGGGACGCCATATCTGCCACGTGCAGATAATGTGTCTTTTCATCAAAGGATAGCGCAGCGGCGGCCAGTGCGTTTGCCTGCGCGGCAAACCGTGCCGCCAGGCGCAAAAGGGCATTGGACGCGTCAATCATGGCTTGCAGACTCTGCCGTGCTTTTTCATCTTCGGCATGGGTCAGGGCGCATGCGGCGCGGGCAATGATACCGTGAAAACCCTGTGACAATATCGTATCGTAGCCGAGGGAAAAATGGTCGAACCCAACGGGGTTGTTCCAACAGTGCACGCGGCCGGCGGCACGGTCGCTCGCCGATTCTTTTTCATATAAATTTAACCACAGCGGTGCCGTTTTGTCGTGCAGAAAGCTGCCGACAGGCGATTGCAGACCGCCCCACGTGTGGCGGCCGCGGCCGCTGGAAAACTCAAAAAAGAAGGGCGCGTTGCGGAACAAATGCACGGGGGCGTTGTCGCAGATATACGCAATGTTTTTGGCTTTTTGCGCGTAAGAAGACAAACCGCCGGCCTGCGCGTCTATTTCTTTTAAACCGTTCAGCAGCGGTGCGGTGCAGGGGTCGTAGGTTGCATAGTAGGCGTCAAATTCCTCGGCACATTGTTTTACGTTGTAAATCATTTTGACGTTCCCCCGTTTTCCATATTTCATCAGTCAATTGTAAAAATCAGAAGTTTATCGTGCAATTCGTGTTTATACGATGGAGGTATTGACGGTGCAGTCGACGCCGCGTTGCCGCGCTGCCGCACACAGGGATTGCATCGTTTCGTCTGTCGGCGTCGATAGGCCTGCGGCTTCAAACGGTATGCCGAGCGCCGTGTATTTGGCGTCGCAGATGCCGCGATAGGGCAAAAGCTCAAAATGGTGCGGCCCGCCGGGCAGGGCGGCAACAAAGGCGGCAATCGCACCGACGTCCGAAATGGTATCGTTAAAGCCGGGGATAATCGGCGTGCGGATAATCAATTCTTTTACGTTTGCCGCCGCAGCGGTGACGGTTTGTAAAATCAAATCGTTCGGCTGCCCCGTTGCAGCTTTGTGCTTTTGGCTGTCCATACTTTTGACGTCGCAGAACAGCGTATCAATCAGGGGCAGAAGCGGCTCGATAACGGTAAAGGGCACGCATGCGGCGGACTCCACGGCCGTCGGGATGCCGTGGTCACGGCAGGATCGTAACAGTTCCCCCAGCAAAGCCGGCTGCAGGAAGGGTTCGCCGCCCGAAAAGGTGACGCCGCCCCCGGTGGCCGCATATAGGTCCCGGTCCCGCAAAATCTCGTCCATAACGGCGTCGGCGCTTTTGTCGGTGCCGATGATTTCCATGGCGCCGCTGTAGCAGACGTCGCGGCACTTGCCGCAGGATACACAGGTATTGTTCCCCGACAAAAAGGCGGTTTTCCCGCCCTGTGCGTGCGGGCATGCATCGACACAGGCGCCGCAGCCGATGCAGCGTGCAGCATAAAAAGCGGGTTGCGGGGCAAACGATTGCGATTCGGGGTTGTGGCACCAAAAACAGTGCAGATTGCAGCCCTTAAAAAAGACGGTGGTGCGTACACCCGCGCCGTCATGCAGTGAAAAATGCTGGATATTGCAAAGCACGCCGCACCCTCCTTTTCCCCGTTTCCGTTGCCGATCGGGAAGCTTTTTTCGGTCGGTTTTCATACGGTCATTATATACCCTTTGGCATATTGTGTCAACGGGACAAAAGGATGAAAATGAAAAGTGAAAAAAGCATGGGGAACGGGTTGACGCCCGACGCAGAATCGTATATACTACACGTAATGAAAGATGCGTCAATTGTAAAAGTCGCAAGTGTATCGAATTGAAAACGCAGTTTTACAATTGATATAAATGAAAGATCAGTCGGAGGTGCTGTATGGATTATTTCAAAAGACACGACGGAATTGTATCCCGTTCCGTATCCGCCGAAAACTTCACGGGGGAAAAAGGGCAGGGCGGTACGTCGACAAACGGCGCCGCGCGCGGTTGCGCCAAGGAACTGGGGCAGGGGTGGAAAGTCTCCCCGGCCGTGCTCATTCGCCCCGGCGAGACCTTTGTCGCGGCGGACGTTGCCGGTGCCGGTATCATCAACCATATTTGGCTGACCTATTCGCTGGATGACGTCAATCAGAGCCGCTGCACGACGCTGCGCATCTTTTGGGACGGCTGCGGCGTGCCCGCCGTGGAGTGCCCCTTGGGCGATTTCTTTGCGTCGGCACACGAATGCTACAGCCAGATTTCCTCAAGCGTCGTTTGCGTCAACCCGCGCAAGGGGTATAACTGTTATTGGAAGATGCCCTTCCGTACCGGTTTTAAAATCACGGTGGAGAACACGAGCGAAAAGCCTATGATTCTCTATTACCAAATCGATTATCAGCTTTGTGCCGTCCCCGACGACGCGCTGTATTTCCACGCACAGTTCCGCCGCACGAATCCCGTACCCGAAAAGACGGTCTTCACGGCACTGGAAGACGTTGTGGGGCACGGCGCCTACGTCGGTACCTATATGGTGTACGGCACGCATGAGACGGAAATATGGTGCGAGGGTGAGTTTAAGTTTTATCTCGACGGGGACGGACAGTTCCCCACGATTTGCGGCACGGGCACGGAGGATTATTTCGGCGCCGCCTTTTCGGGGGAGGTCGACGGCAAAACCGTAACCTTTTCCACCCCTTATTCCGGGGTGTTCCAATGGCCGGCCGACCGCGCCGGCAGCGTCAACCGCCGCTTTTCCCTGTACCGCTGGCATATCGAGGACCCGATTTTCTTTGACAGCGACCTGCGCGTAACGGTGCAGGCGTTGGGCTGGTACCCGACGGGTCTGTATAAAACGCTGCAGGACGACCTTTCCTGTGTATCCTTCTTCTATTTGGACAATCCCGCGGGGAACAAACCGGTCTATCCCGAACCCGCGCAATTGGAAATTCATTGATTTTTTGTTGGAGGTGTATCCATGAACAACGTGACGTTGCAAATCAATCCCGAAAAGCGCGGCGGTCCGATTCGCCCCATGAACGGCGTCGGCGGCGGTCCCGTGACCTACAATATGTCCTATGATGCCTCCGCCTGGTTCCGTGCGGCGCATATCCCGTTCTGCCGCACGCACGATATCGAATACCCGTTCGGCTCGGGCGAATACGTGGACGTGCACAACCTTTTCCCCGATTTTGACAAAGATGAAAACGACCCGGCCAACTACAATTTTGCGCTGACGGATTTGTATATGCAGCATATTGAGGAGGTCGGCGCCAAGCCGATTTACCGTCTGGGCAGCTGCATCGAGCATCAGCCCATCAAGCGCCACATTCACCCGCCGAAGGATTTTGCCAAGTGGGGCCGCATTTGTTCCCGCATCATTGCCCATTATAACGAAGGGTGGGGCAACGGTATGCATCTCGGCATCACCTATTGGGAAATCTGGAACGAGCCGGATATCCCGCAATGCTGGACCGGTACGCAGGAACAATTTTTGGATTTATACGAAGCGGCGGCAACGGTCATCAAGCGTGAACATCCCGACGTGAAAATCGGCGGTTTGGCGTTTGCCAATCCCTGCGGGGAAATGGTGGATAAGTTTTTGGACCGTTGTGCCGAAAAGAACGTCCCCATCGACTTTTTGTCCTGGCACGCCTACGTGCGCCTGCCGGGGGAAACGGCAAGATATGCCGCCGCCATTCGCGAAACACTGAAACGCCACGGCATGTCACACCTGGAAAGCATCTATGACGAGTGGAACTACGTGATGGGCTGGGAACAGGAACTGGAAAAGAGCTTTGAATTCCATAAAACCGTCGGGGAGGCCGCTTTCATGGGCGCCGTGATGACGACGGCACACGAAAACGGCGTGGATATTTCCTGTTACTATGACGTGCAGTTCCTGATGGAACGCGTGTGGAACGGTGTATTCGAACCGGGTCCCCGCTCGGCGCACGGCTGCGGCGGTAAATCCGTCAAACCTCTGCCCGGTTTTTATGCCCTGCAGTATTGGGGTGAACTCACGAGCCTTGCGCAGGTGGAAGCCGCAACGAATGCCGACGACCTGTACGTCACGGCGGGCGTGAGTGACGACGGCCAAACGGTGAAGGTTATGGTCAGCCAGTTCAGCGATAACGGCGGGTATGGTATTGTCGCACCTAATCCGAAAAATATAACGTTGTCGTGCACGGGCGATTATGCCCCCGTGAGCGTTTGGGTGACCGATGCGCTGGGCAATCACCGCCCCGTGACGCTCGAGGACGGTACGCTGCCGCTGCGCGGTTACGCGATTGCTTTGATTACCTTTCAAAAGAAATAAAAAATCAAAAAACGAAACAGGTGCCGACCCCGTCGGCGGAAAGGAAAACTTTATGGCAAGAATTCAGTTCAAAAAGTTCCCCTTAGGCTTTTGGGCCTGCTACCCCTACGGCATTGAGGGCATGACCGAAAAGGAAATTGCCGATATGGCCGACTGCGGCATGACGCTGACCATGTCCCCCTGGACGTCCCATGAAAAAAAGGAAGCAACCCTGCGCGCACTCGATCTGTGCGACAAATACGGCATCCAGCTCATTCTTGTCGATGGCCGTACCCACTGGTCCGGTATCAAAAACGGTGCCGACGCCTACCGTGCTGCCATGAAACAGGCCTACGACGATTACGGCAAGCACCCCGCCACCTTCGGCTTCTTCCTGGGTGACGAGCCGCACGAGGACCAAATGGCCGACTGTACCGAGGCCTACAAGATTGCCCTGGAAGAGGGTCCCGGACTTGTGCCTTACCTCAACCAGAACCCCGGTTACGCCGAGAAGTGCAAGAAGTTCGTCAAGGAGTCCGGCTGCAAGCTGCTGTCCTACGACCGCTACAACCAGATGAATCCCGAGCCGACGGGTGCTGTGGATTTCATCCGCGACTTTGCCGAGTATAAAAAACTGGCCGAGGAAGTCGACGTGCCGCTGTTGTCCATTATGCTGTCCGTCGGTCACTTCCGTTACCGCGTGCCCAGCATCGACGACTACCGCTGGCAGATGGGTGTTGCCCTTGCCTGCGGTGCCAACGCCATTTTCTGGTTCACCTACCACACGCCCGCCTGCAACAACAACTACCGCGGGGCCCCCATCTCCGAGTTCGGTATCAAGAACCCGACCTATTACGCCCTGCAGGATCTGCAGAAACGCTTTAACGCCTACTATGCCGACCTGTTCAATCACGTGGATTTCCGCGGCGTGTATTCCGTCGGCCGGAATTACCCGTTGGTGAATCCCTACCGTCCCGGCGAAATCGCCTCCTGCGGCGATACGCACCTCATTAACGTGCGCAGCGACCTGGGTACGCCCGCGCTGGTTACCTTCTTCGAGGGACGCGACCAGTACGCCGGCAAGCATTACGTCATGGTGACCAACAACACCTGGGACACCTGCGATAAGTTCTGGTTCTCGGCGTCGCCCGAAGTCAAGCACGCTTGGCGCGTGTATGCCAACCGCGAGGCAGACTTCGAGCATGATAACTGGGACGCTTCCTACTATCGTTGGGAACACGTGCTGGATTGCGGCGTGTTCCTGGCACCCGGTCAATTCGAAATCTTCCGATTCGAGTGATGCTGTAAAAAAAGGCCAGAACGGAAAAGCATAAGGCTTTTTGGGGGCTTTGCGCAATAGATATCGTTTTCAACAGTCGTAAAGTTAGAAAAAGAAATATAGGAAAAAGAACGCGCTTTTCCTATCGCCGATTTGCGTATCCCCACAACGCACGTTCGTGCATTGCGGGGACCCTTCCGCCACCCCCCTCGCAGTACGTGTGTACAGCTAACGGGGGGAAGTTTGACGATTCTGCCTCGTTTTTTCCTAGCATCAAATGTGGACGGTAAAAAAAGCGCCGATCGAAAAAGCGTAGAGAAGATTGATTTTTGTTACGTGCAATGCTATTTACTTGAATAAGAACGAAAAAATGCGAAAGAAATAACAGTATAGGGCGCGCTTTTCCTACCGCCAACAAGCGTATCCCCACAACGCACATTCGTGCATTGCGGGGGCCCTTCCGCCAGCCCCCTTGCAGTACTTGGGTACAGCTCCCGGGGGCTGGTTGACGCTTCTGCATCTTTTTTTCCTCGTCCAAATGGGCTGTAAAAAAAGCGCCGTCTCTGCCTCGTTTTTTCCTCGTCCAAATGGGGCTGTAAAAAAAGCGCTTTTTCTCCGTAGGCTCCCTCCGGGAGGGAGCTGGCGCCGTAGGCGACTGAAGGAGCATGCGGGATAATCAGCTATTATCAATATTACTTGTTGCAATTGTTTTTGTCGCAGGGCTCCTTCCGTCTTCACTGCGTGAATCCACCTCCCGCATAGAGTGCGCAGCACACATGCGCTTGCTTGCAAGCTACTCCCGGAGGGAGGCTAAAAAGAGGAAGCATCGATATCCCTAAAACTATTTGTAATACCCACAATGATAAACTCTCCCGTGAAAAGCAAAAACGCTTTTCACGGGAGCTTTTGTTTTCCTCACTTGACAAAACGGGGCGTTTCTATGTATAATAATCTATATTTTATTACGCTAAAGCGGGCACGCACGACAACGTAACAACGTAACAACAGTGCACGCTGCGGCATGGAGGTTTAAAATGAGCAAACGCAAAATTGAAACCGTATGTGTCCAGGGCGGTTATACGCCGAAGAACGGGGAACCCCGCCAAATCCCGATTATTCAAAGCACCACGTTTAAGTATGATACCAGCGAGGATATGGGCAAACTGTTTGACCTCGAGGCCTCCGGTTATTTCTATACGCGCCTGGCCAACCCCACCAACGATGCGGTTGCCAATAAGATTGCGCAGCTGGAGGGCGGTACGGCCGCCATGCTGACGTCGTCCGGTCAGGCTGCCAACTTCTATGCCGTGTTTAACATCGCCGGCTGCGGCGATCACGTCATCGCCTGCTCTGCCATTTACGGCGGCACCTTTAACCTGTTCGGTGTGACCATGAAGCGCATGGGCATTGATTTCACCTTCGTGGATCCCGACTGCACCGAAGAGGAACTGGCCGCCGCTTTCCGCGACAACACCAAGGCCGTGTTCGGCGAAACCATCGCCAACCCCGCGCTGACCGTGTTGGATATCGAAAAGTTTGCCAAGGCCGCACACGCACACGGTGTGCCGCTGATTGTCGATAACACCTTTGCCACGCCCATCAACTGCCGTCCCATCGAATGGGGCGCCGATATCGTGACGCACTCCACGACCAAGTACATGGACGGTCACGGTTCCGCCGTCGGCGGCTGTATCGTCGATTCCGGTAAGTTTGACTGGACCAAATATCCCGATAAGTTCCCGGGGCTGTGCACGCCTGATGAAAGCTATCACGGTGTGACCTACACCGAGCGCTTTGGCCTGGGCGGTGCCTTTATCACCAAGGCCACCACGCAGCTCATGCGTGACTTCGGTTCCATCCAGTCCCCGCAAAATGCCTTTTTGCTCAACCTGGGTCTGGAAAGCCTGCACGTCCGCGTGAAACGCCACTGTGAAAACGCACAGGCCGTGGCCGAATTCCTGGCTGCCAACGACAAGGTCAGCTGGGTTAAATATTGCGGTCTGCCGGGCGACAAATATCACGCCCTGGCCGAGAAGTATCTGCCGAACGGTTCCTGCGGCGTCGTTTCCTTCGGCGTCAAGGGCGGCAGAGCGGCTGCCGAGAAGTTTATGAAGAATCTGCACGTCTTCGCCATTGAAACGCACGTGGCAGACGCACACTCCTGCTGCCTGCATCCCGCTTCCGCAACGCACCGCCAGATGAACGATGCCGAGCTGGTTGCCGCCGGTGTTTCCCCGGACCTTGTTCGTATGTCCTGCGGTATTGAAAACGCACAGGACCTCATCGACGATATCGCGCAGGCATTGGCCAACGTATAAAACGCAAGCAAGCGAGAATAGACAATGCCGATTAAAATACCCAATCAACTGCCGGCGTACAAAACGCTGACGGAAGAGAACATCTTCATCATGGACGAGTTCCGTGCGGCGACGCAGGATATTCGTCCGTTGCAGATTGCCATCGTCAATTTGATGCCCACCAAAATCGACACCGAAACGCAGCTGATGCGCCTGATCAGTAACACGTCACTGCAGGTGGAAACGGTTTTGATCCGCACCAAGACGCACGTCTCCAAACACACGTCCAAAGAGCACCTCGAAACGTTCTACTCGACGTTCGATGAAATCAAGCACCGCAATTTCGACGGTATGATTATCACGGGCGCACCGGTGGAACAGCTGCCCTTTGAAGAGGTGGAGTATTGGCAGGAGTTGTGCGATATTATGGCTTGGTCCCGCCACCACGTATTCAGCACCCTGCATATCTGCTGGGGCGCGCAGGCCGGGCTGTACTACCACTACGGCGTGCCGAAGTACCCGCTGGACCAAAAGCTGTTCGGCGTCTTCCCGCACCGTGTGGAAAAGCCGTCCCTGACGCTTTTCCGCGGCTTTGACGACGTGTTTATGGTGCCGCATTCCCGCCACACCGAGGTGCGCCGCGCCGACGTGGAAAAGGTGCCCGAGTTGCAGATTTTGGCCTCGTCCGAACAAGCGGGTATCTATGCTGCCATGACGAACGACGGCCGTCAAATCTTTTTGACGGGGCATTCCGAGTACGACGCCCTGACGCTGGACCGCGAGTACCGCCGTGACGTCGACGCCGGCAAGCCCATTGCCGTGCCCCAAAATTATTACCCGAACAACGACCCCTCGCGCTCACCGCTGGTGACCTGGCGGTCCTGTGCCAACCTGTTGTTCTCCAACTGGTTGAACTATTTCGTTTATCAGACGACGCCGTATGACCTTAATGAAATTCAATAACAGGGGACGTAAAAAGGAGACAGAAGCCAATGATTTGGCGACTGTCTCCTTTTTAGGTATAACGTTTTTTGGGCAATGAACCATCTGCCGCTTTGCCTGTATTTGTAATCTGCCGGCGGCTGCAGATGCGATTATTTACACTCGTTCGGCAGCGTTTCAATTGCATACAGCGGGAGATTGATTAAATAATCCTGCCTGCAATAGTCAGCCATGGACGTGCGAACAGCTCTCCCCGGCGTGAATTTTTCACAATATACTTTCAAACTTTTTGCGCGCAAATTGGTTTCGGCCTTGACTTCAATCGGCACAATCTGTTCGCCGGTATCAACAAGAAAATCAACCTCGCACGTGCCGCTGTCATTTGTGTAATAGTACACGTGCAGGCGCGGATTTTCAATCAAATGCTGGAGCACGAATTGTTCTGTCAGAGCACCTTTAAACTCAACGAATAATTCATTGCCGTCCAAAATGGTTTTTTGGTGCAGCCCGGCAAGGCATCCCAAAAGACCGACGTCCGGCGCATACAACTTGAACGCCTTGGTATCTTCATATGCTTTCAGGGGAAGGTGACCGGTTGTTACGCGCGGGACTTTGTGAATGAGTCCGCAGTCGTGCAGCCATAACAGAGCTGTCTCAAATTCTTTTGCCCTGGCCCCCTCACGAACCATACCGTAAATAAATTTTTTATTTTCTTTGGCCAATTGTGCGGGAATACTGTTCCAAAGCAGTCGGATTTTGGGTACAATTTCCGCCGGCGCATGTTTTGAAAAATCCTGCTCGTAGGCATTTAAAATGCGGCTTTGGATGGTGCGCACTTCATCCCAATCGGCCCGTTCGGCGAATGATTTGACTGCTTCCGGCATACCGCCGACAAAATAGTATTGCTTTAGAGCGTCCGCAAAGTCTTGTTTAAATGAGGTTATTAAGGGATAATCACCGCTTGCCAAAAGATCGGCATATTTGTGTTTTCCGGTTGCCATTAAAAACTCGGTGAAAGAAAGCGGATATAGATTCATAAAGTCGACCTTTCCCACGGGGAAAGACGTTCCTTCGTGAAGTGCAATACCGAGAAGCGAACCTGCGCAAACGATATGATATTGCGGTGCTTCTTCATAGAAATATTTTAAGCTTGACAGGGCACGCGGGACTTCCTGAATTTCGTCAAAGATTAATAAAGTGTCGGCCGGGTTGATATGAACGTCGGCATACAACTCAAGGCCCGTGATGATTCGCTTGACGTTCAAATCGGATGCAAAGAGATCTTTCATGCGTGTATTGGCATCAAAATTGATATACACAGTTTGCTTGTAAGCGGTTTTGCCGAACTCTTTCATCAACCACGTTTTGCCGACCTGTCTTGCTCCTTCGATAATCAACGGCTTGCGGTTTGTACGGGTTTTCCATTGGCCCAATTGCTCTATTGCTTTCCTGTACGTAACAAACACCCCCTGCGTCTTTTTCATTATTATATGCCGTAAAAAGGGAACTGTCAACCGAATAATTGCATTTTACGTACGAACTTTTGTAATGGATTACACTTTTACGTACGAACTTTTGTAATTCGTTACACTTTTTCGGACGAACTTATGCTGCAATGAAAAAACGAACGCGTTACCACGATGGTAATGCGTTCGTTTTTTATGCGTTGATTATTGCAAATCGGCGGTAAAGGCTTTCCCGTACGTGTCCTTGACGTCAATGGTAACGGGTTCGCCGCCGGCAATACTGTAGGTGATACTTGCCTGTTTTTGCGTCGGGTCGCAGACGGACAGCGTTTTTGCCGCGTCGTTCTTCATCAAAATCAGCGGGGTGTCGGCACGGACGTCGCCGCAGGTGCCGGGGGCGAAGAAGGCGTAGCCGCCCAGGCCGGTGGCGTCTTCTTTGGCTGCCAAGAGTTCCGCCGTGTCGGACAGCACCGTGAAACCGGGGTTGGCCGCATACGCTTTTGTCTGTTGGGCCGAAGACAGAGGCAAAAGGGCATAGACGTAACCGGCATTCGTCGGGTTGACGCCGTGGTTGATCCAAGCTGTGAGGAAGATCTCACCGCTATCGCAGGTTTTGCGGCGTACCGTCAGGTTGGCACCCTGCGGGAAGACAAAGCCGCAGACACCGTCAATGCACAGCCATTTGGCTGTTGGATACGTTTGTTCAAAATCGGACGCGGACAATTGTTCGCCGTCCAGCCAAAACGTCTCGTCCCCCGTCAGCATGCGGTTTTCCACCGTGGTGTGCACGTCAAACCCGTCGTGCGCGGTAATACCGGCACCCAGGGCGACGACGGTCTTATCGAAGAAGAACCAGGCCTTGCGTCCCTCCAGCGTGCAGTCGTGCAGGGGCATACCGGAGCCATAGCCGATGTCCTCCTCGACGAACACCTTGTCATTGTGGAAGGAACGGAAGTCCATAGCGGCCGTCAGATACAGATTGTCCAGGGCAACGCCGCCCGTGAAGGCGCGGTCGCAGCGGTAGGCAAAGCAGTCGACGATGGACTTCACCTCACGCACCTGCGTGTCGGCCGTGACGCCGGGCACGTGATACTTATCCATATTCTTCCAATATTTCATGGAGTAGTGCTCGTCCTGCCCCGGCAGGTAGACGTACAGGTGACCGTCACCCGTGTACCAGCCGTCCATATTTTCGTGGTTGATGCACTCGTAGCCGAACACGCGTTCGGAGTTCATACGCAGTGCCAGGCAAACGTCGTTGTGGTGCTGCACGCAGCAGTCACCCGAACGCCACATATACCCCAGCTCATACGGCTTTTGCACCGTGGCGCCCAACAGGATTTGTTTCATGCGTTTGTAGTCGCACAGCCCCGCGTAGGGCATCGCCGCCATTTTGGGTTCCTCCCCCGGCTGCAGGGCGTCGGGGTCGTATCCCAGCAAAAACTGCTTGGTAAAGGGCGTCGCATTGCGGGCAATGACGTCATACAGTTCTTGGTCTTCTTCGGGCCCGAACACACCGATGAGATAGCGCAGGTTGCCGCACAGGCGGGCAGCGTTCCACTCGTCGGGCTGGGTCTGCACGCTGCGCCCCGACATCATATGCAGGCCGTGGCCGCGGTACAGGGAAGGGGCAAAGCAATAGCGCGCCATTTTCATTAAGTTATATTTATCTTTGAGCGGGAAGTTGAGCGGTGTCGGCGCCAAAATCTGCAGGATGTAGGCCAGACGATCCAGGTTGGACTGCCCGTAGCCCAGGTTGTAGGGCATACCGTGCGTCATGCAGCACCAGTCGGCACGCATGTTGTCGCCCTCCTCATGCAGTTCCAGCAGTTTGCCCATGGCCAGATACATGGACTGCAGCAGTGCCCTGTCGTTGGACAGCAGTGCCAGGGGGGTGCAGGGCATGATTTGCCCCACGGCCATTTCGGCGTTGTTGCCCAGGCGCATCTGCGTGCGCAGAAAATGCATAGGCAGCACGTATTTGTCGATTTGGGCGCGCGTCAGTTCCGTCTCGATAATCATGACGGCGAACAGCATGGGAACGGCGCCGCCGATGTACCAGTGCCACCAGTTAAAGACCAAATAGGAGCGGAACGAGGTATCGGACAGCACCTCGGCCCCGTACATATTGGCCTCCATCCAGTCCAGCGCATAGATAATATCTTTGAGCAAGTCCGGGTCGTGGTAATGCTTGCAGCCGTATGCCCCCCAGGCGGTTGCCATGGACAAAATGGGACCGTACTGCGTGCAGAGTTCCTCGGATTCCACGGGCGGTTTGTCACCGAACAAAATGGGGATATTCTCCCAGCGGTTCATCGACTTTTGCGCGCCTTCCGCACCGGCGTCAATCACGCCGAGCATTTGGCGAATGATGGGGTCGGAAAGGTCATTGGTCTCTTGGTCCCCGCACAGGGCGCGCCGCCAAGATTTGCGCGCGGCGGCAAAATCGTCGTCGCTTAAGTACGCGGCGTTAAAATAGTGTTCATCCTTTTCGTTTTTACATACAGGCATTTTTCCCTCCGAATGAGCCACTTGAAAAAGGCACAGATCGCAAAAAACAAATAATTGGTTTTATTGTCAAAAAACTTTTCGGTTTAGCTCTCTACAGCTTTTTATATTCTGCGGATGATTTTTGCCCTGACGGTCAAAAATTCCATCCTTTGTATGTTTTTTGCTATGAACGAAAGCCGTCGACTGCCGTACGTAGGTACGGCGACGCTAGGCTTTCGTCCATTCTGCACTCTTTTTCATGCGGCTGAAAAATCAAAAAAGCAAGAATTTTAAATATACCGATATTCGCGATTCTGCAGCACCTTGAGCGTCTCCTCGAAGACGATGAAATGCATGCGCGTGACCTGCTCGTGCGTCAGTTTCGGACCGGGTTCGTCGATGATGCACTCGTTGGACTCGTACACGAAGGAAACGGCACCGCATTTGTGGTGAGCGGCGGAAGCCAGGTTAAAGGCACCCGGCACGGGACCGTCGTCCAGCCCGCAGGCGTGGGGACCGACAAACTCCAGTCCCTCGGCCTTGCCGTGTTCGTAGCAGGCAGAAGCCAGCTTTTCCACAATGGCCTGCGCCGGTTTTGACATATAGGACGTCTGCATCAAGTTGCCCTTGGAGTCGCCGCCGCCGTGCAGGTGAATGACCACGTCGGCACGCTCGCACTCGCACAGGTCGAGCAGGGCTTTGGTCTCGCAAGCCAGGGGGGCAAAGAAATCGTCGTGCATCAAATTGATGCCGTCGTCGTTATAGTAGCCGCCCAAAAAGTCGACGGCGTCCTTGATGGGGTGAATCTTCTTGCATTCCGGCCAGCCGCACAGACTGCCGTCGGCCCAGGTCCCCTGGCCCCAATAACGCAGGTCGTATTGTTTCAGTCCAATGATGGCCTCGGGCAGGACGCGCGCACGGCCGTCCGGGTTGGCAATCGGCACGATGACCAAACGGATATTTTGACACAGAGCAAGCAACGGGCCATTGGTGTTGCCGGCGGCGTCTTTGCCCGTTTCCAACAGCGTGACCAGGTTGTACAGTGCCGCCGTGCCTTCGGTTTCCTGTCCGTGCTCGGCGCCGATGAGGACCAGCGTCGGCACTTTGGTTTTGGGGTCGGCATAGCAGGAGGGATCCTGCGAACCGAGCGCACTTGACCAGTTGGCCATGCGTGCGGTACCTGCGTTGGAGGGGCCGTAGGACAGGCAATAGACAGGGCGCCCGCCGGGCGTTGTCGTTAATATGGTTTTCTCGGCTTTTTGGGCCGTTTGATACAGGTTTTCAATCGCCTCGTTGGACGTTTTCCAAAAGGCGGGACAAGCGGGGAAGTTCATCGTTATTCTCCTTTCGGGGTGTGCGGCGGAAGCGCCGGTCATCACCGTTTGTATCGTCCCTATTGTACTCCAATCGTTGCCCTTCGTCAACGCAAAATGAACGATTTTCGTTTTTAAAAACGGGAAACGTTATTAACTGCGCAGCATGATCATTTCTTTGCGACACTATCGGCAGGAAATCAACAATCCTGCCAATAAAAACAGCACGTTTCTTGCCGATAGCGGCAGGAAACGTGCCAAATTAGACTGTAAACTATACGATTCTTGCCGATGACGGCAAGGGCGGGGGGTTAGGCTTTGCCGACGGGGGCAAAGAACCACAGCGCCGCCTCGTTCTTTTGCAGCGCCTGGGTAAAGGTGGCCAGTTCCGCACCGGTCTTGGTATACGTTTCCCCGGTGACGGGATTTTCCACGCGGTAGGTCGTGCTTTCACGCAGGGCCGTGTGCGCGGTGAAAGCATCCTGTTCACAATCGCCGTTGCGAATGAACAGTACGAAGCCCTCGTCCGTGTCCGGGTCGTAGAAGTGGGTGCAGAAGAAGGTCGTCAGCTCGGCGTCGTATATAGTCTGCATCTGCGGGTAATAATCACCCGACAGTTCCAGATCGGCGGCACGGCGCCAAACGGGAATCATCTTACGGGCAAGGGCAAAGGTCTCCTCCTTCATCCAACAGGGTGCGGACATCGTGACGGCCGGCGTTAGCGCGTGCAGCCATTGCGACGCGTCGTGCATGTTGCCGTCGTCATCGTTCATGGCGTGCTGGCGGAAATAAGGCGCCCATTCGAACAGGGCCAGCTGCTGCTTTTGGCGCTGGGCCGGGTCGTACAGACCGACGTCGGTGGGGTGGAAGACAACCGCACGGCGCAGCGTTTCCAGGTCGTTGCGGCGGCCGCCGCCGGCACAGGAGTCGATAATCAGGCCGGGGTTGCGCAACAGCAGCGCATCCCAGTAGGCGTAATAGCCCTGCACGGCCAGGTTTTCGAGTGCACCCAGGCGGTCGGGGGCTTCGTTATCGCGCCAATACAGATAATGATTGAAATTACAGTCCTGACGGTATACCGTGATATGCCACTTTTTAATCAGGGCGTCGACCCGCTCAATCATCCAGTTGCGCGCCGCCGAGTTGCCCAGATTGAGCAGCATCCATTCGTCGGGCTTGGCGTTTTTAAACGTCAAAAGGAAGTCGTGGTGTTCCAGGTCCAGTTCGGTCCCGCGGGCCACGCGTTCCGGTTCAAACCACAGCATAAAATCGATGCCGTTTTTGGCACACTCTTCGCCTAAGATGCCCAGGCCGTTGTGCGGCCAGCGCACGGGGTCCTCTTTCCAGGTGCCGACGTTGACCCAGGTCGGTTCTTTGCAGGTATAGAAGCCGGCGTCGTACCACCACAAATCGGGTTTGATGCCGCGTTCCATATATTTATGCAGGCCGAACAGCTGGTTGTCCTCGGTGCCGCCGGTGTGCTCGCACCCGTTGTAGCCGTGCACGTGCATGCAGAGCTTGCTCGGTACGGGTTTGCCCCATTGCCGCGGCATAACGTGGGCACGGAAGAAGCGGCGCCAGGTATTCATGGCACGGGTTTCGTCACCCAAGGTCACCTGCAGACAGATGCGCGGCGTGCGCATGGTTTCGCCCGGCAGTATTTTGAAAGCGGTATATTTTTGGCCCGCCGTCATAACGACACCGAGCGGTGTGGCGCGGAAGTCGGCCTTCCAGGTGCCGCTCCAGCCGATGGCGCAGGTCAATATTTGGTCGGCAAAGCAAAGACGCATAAAGGGGTAGGCACCCGTGCAGGACAGCCCGGTATCCTCGGGCGCCAGCGTATAGCCCTGTGCCGTGATGGGTGTGCGGGCAAACTTATACCCCTCGGTGTTCCAGGTATCGCCCGTGCCGTGCACCAAAACGGGATTTTCCCCGCAGAACTCGTGCTCCAGGGCGTTAATCTCGGACAGTACGGCCGTCGCCTTTTTGCCGCGGTTGGTAAACCAAACGGTATACTCCACCGTGGGAAAGTCGCGGTACTCCAGTACCTCGGCACGGATTTCCAGCCCGTCCTTTTCCCCGATGATTTCGGTGCGGACGATATTGGCATCCAAAAAAGACGTGGACGTCTTGGGGTTAAAATCCTCGGGAATGCCGCGCACGTCGCGGTCGCCGAGCTTGAAATGCAGGGGCAGGGAAGCGGCAGACGCATAATTCAATTTGCGAATGGCCATCATAAAATCCTCTTTTTCGGCTTGCGGTTGATACGGCATGGTGTTGTCTCCTTTACACCCAAAGTATTCGTCAATTGTAAAGGGCAGAAGTTTTCAATTGGAAAACACAGTTTTACAATTGATTTGCCAAACGATTAAAACTCCGGCTCGTAGCGTTTGGGGTTGGGATCCATCACAAGGCGGCGAATCTTAAGGTTTTTGAACTTCAGTTTGGAGCAGTAGGCCTCGAAACCGATTTTACCGTAGGCACGGTTGTCGATGGGGTTGGGGTCTTTGATTTCCAGGACGAGCTTGCCGTCCACGGCAACGAAAATATGACCGTTGTCATCGCCGACGGTAAAGTGATATTCGCGTCCGGGTTCGAAGGGGAAGAGCTGCGTGCCGCAGCAGAACGTATACTGGGGCGATTTTTCAAAGCCGACTTTGCCGTCCCACCAGCCCTGGATACCGGCCACGTAGGCCACGTGACGCTGGTTGATATCCTCGTTCCAGCTGCCGTGCCACATGACGTTGATGTCGTGCGTGGCGGGGAGAATGGTGGCGCAGTCCACTTCCATCAAAACGGGGCCGAAGTAGTCGCCCTTGGAAATGACCATACCGGGGGAGTTCTCACGGTTTTCACCGACCAGCCATCCCTGATCGTCGACGTACCATTTGCCGGTTTTGATATCAAAATCCTCGGCAAGGCTCTGCGCCGTAAAAGGGCGGTCGTACAGAATTTCACATTTTTCGGGGGTGATGGTTTTTTGCATCAGTTCTAACATGACGTAATATCCTTTCAAATTGATGGTTTTTATTTCGTATTATACAACCGATTGTATTATGGACTTTTTTCCCGGTATTGTCAAGCGGTCTTGTCAAAGTTCCGCCGATTGTGTTACAATTATCAATAAGAAAATACGCCCCGTGCGGGGACGAGTTAAAACGTAAAACAGGAGAAGACGGTATGAAGGAAACAGTTTTGAAAATCGGACGTTTGACACAAAGTAATACCTATTATCGCGGCGATAAAGCCCTGTACGAGGTGCACGCCGGCGACGGTGCCGTTCTGAACGACCCGTGGTGTATCAACTATTTCAATGATATTTTGAAAACCTCGGAGAGCGCGATTTTTGCCGAGAACCTGGAAAACGTCACCGTCGATTTCGGCGGCGCTACGCTGCGGTTGTACGGCATGCTGCAGCCGGTTACGTTTTATCGCTGCAATCACGTGACGCTGAAAAACGTCAATATCGAATATAACCGCGGCCTGTTCAGCGAAGGGGCCGTGCTGGAGGTCGGGGAGAATTGGGCCCGCGTGCATTTCTCCGCCGATTTCCCCTGCCGCGTGCAGGACGGGCGTCTCATCCCTTATTGCGACGAATGGGAGGACGACCACCTGTTTGAAAGACAGATGTTCTTCCAGTTCTTCGATAACGCGACGGGGGACGGCACGGGTATTACCCTCGGCATCGTCGGCCCGAAACTGCCGGAAGGCATGAATCTGTGCTTCCACCCGGTGCAATACGTGGTGGAGACCGCCGGGGAGGACGTCATCTTCCGCACGGTCGACGGGGCCAAACTCAACGACGCCTGGCGTCCCGGCGCCCTGCTGGCCATCGAGCACGGCGGGCGCTTCTATCCCGGCGTGCTGCTGCAGTCCTGCCGTGACGTGACGCTGGAAAACGTGCGCCTGGTCAACACCAATTCCATGGGCATTTTGCCCCTGCATTGTCAGAACGTGACGCTGCGGCAGGTCAATATGTTCCGCGATGAAAAGTCGCACGGACTGTTGACCAACTCGGCCGACGGCATTCACGGCATCACCAACGGCGGTTCTTTTCTGATGGAGGACTGCATCATCGAGGACGTCATGGACGATATCCTCAATATTCACGGGCAGTACCAAATCATCACGGACATACAGGGCAATCGTTTAACGGTCAAGATTACCTCGCACGGTGTGACGCAGTACAGCAATTTGGCCGACGTCGGTGACGAGGTTGCCATCCACGTGGAGAACACGATGGAGGAGCGCTCCCGCCATAAAGTCACGGCCGTCAAACTGCTGGATCAGTTCACGGCGGAACTGACGCTGGATACCGCCCCCGTCGGCGTGCAGACGGGCGATTTGTTGGAAAACCTGTTCGGCAACTGTGACCTGACGCTGCGCCGCTGCCGCTTTGCCCGCTGCAATACCCACCTGCGTTTCCAAACGCGCGGCAAAATCTTGGTGGAAGATTGCGTGACCGAGCGGCCGTTCTGGCTCACGGGGGATGCGACGTTCTGGTATGAATCGAGTCCCTGCACGGATATGACGATTCGCAACACCTATTTCGTCGGGCCGGCAGCCAATATATACGCCTGCCCCGAGGTACGTGTCACGGACAAAGAAAAGTATTACCACAAGCACCTCACGGTGGAAAACTGTACCTTTACCACCGACCGCCCCATGAATTTGCGCTACACCGACGATATCCGCTTTATCGCCAACCGCAATGCGAACGGCCAACGTATGACAGTCCACCTGTACAACAGCGGCGCCATTGACGCCCCCGACGCCCTGGTCGAGCGGGAAACGGAAAAGCAGGTTTTGGGAAACAACTAACCTGCGCAGACGCAGGAAACGATGTGTTCCATTGCATGGAACGATCGGTGCACTGCGTGCGTGATGTTTGGCTATGCCAAGTGATGTGCGCTTCGCGCGTTTGATAGTTCAAAAATCAAAAAGAACCGCCTTGGTTGCAAGACGGTTCTTTTGTTG
>DCGU01000029.1 GCA_002315325.1 Clostridiales bacterium UBA1770 | reverse complement strand
TTTTCAATGACCGATTCGCTGTTTTGTCCGCCCCTTGAGGCGACAGCTTGCATATTATATCATAAGGCGTTTATTGTGTCAAGAGGAAATTCAGAATTATTTCATTTTTTGTGCAGCAAAATACAGAAAAGGCAGTGCCCGTCAAAACGCGACGAGCACTGCCCTTTTTATGGGAGCAAATTATTCTTTAGATTCGCTGTCAGCCTTTTTCTGTGCGTCAATCTTTGCCTGCATTTCTTCCGTCAAATACTTATAGGTTTTTGCCCAAGTAAAGTAGACGTAGTAAGGAGAAACCTGCTTGGCATTGGATTTCAGCTTTGTGGTCGTATCAATCATATAGTTGATATTGATATCAGCTGCGGAATAGGTTGTGGTAATATTTGCAATCAAAGCATCAATTTCTTCCTGGGTTGTGCATGCCTTCAAAGACTTCAGCACGGAATCAGAGTAACCATTGACAATCTTGATTTTGGCCGTATCCATCGGCAAATCAGCAGGCATATTTTCCGCGAACGTAAAGCCGAGACGTGCGTTCAGCAGTGCTTCCTGATTTTGCTTTTTGGCGACTTCCCATGCATCGGCAGCATACCCGGCATCGGGATCGGGATATGCCAGGAACATATTACCGGTCTGCTCAACGTTCATCATATAGTTGTGATTGAGGCGTTTGACGACACCGTTTTCATCCAATACGTAATTCACGTTTTTGATACCGTACTGCAGCAGGTTTCTGACTTCAGCGTTGGTATTGATGTACGTCAAAATCTCCATGGCACGGGACAACGTTTGCGTTTCATTGCAAATACCGAACATATTGCCGTAGAGGTCTTCGCTTACAGCCTCGGGATAACGGAGAATAACGGAATAATACTGTTCGGGATCATACTGATTCAAAACAGAGGAGTCACCTTTAACAATAGAAAGACCGAAATTGTTTCCTTTGGCGTCACCGAAGTAACCCTTCATATTATAATATGCAAGAGTAGACAAAGACGAACGGAACCCTTCGTCACCGGCAAGGTTCAGGAACTCAACAAAAGTATCGCCGCGTCCCAGCAAGGAAATATCGGTCACCTTATTACCGATCAAAGAGAATTTGTCCAAATTTTCATTGGTGGTGGGGTCAATATACCAATAGTTGGCCAGTAATTTAATGCATTCATCAAAAGAAGCATCAAAAGGAACAAAGTCGTTGTATGAACCATCGTTCATAAGGTCATCCAGGAAGCGTTTCACAGTCAAAGAGGAAACGTCGGCAAAATCGCTGACGTTGGAGGAATAATAATACTTATCAGCGATTTCACGGTTAATAATCAAATAGGTATATTCACCGATGGGGTTGTTGTTCGGAATGGCGTACGTTTGTCCCTTATATTTAACACCTTCCAGGAGCATAGGGGAAACGTAGTCTGTAATCAGCAAACCGGTACCGGCCAGCTGGGTGTTTAAAGAAGCGAGCCAACCGTTGTTGATATATTCCTCGTACTTATCGTAACCGCCGAAATAGAATAAGTCAATTTGATAAGAAGCAGTTTCGGGATATTTCGTCGTGGTGATACCGTATTCATCCACAACGGTCTCTTCCTCTTTCTCTTCTTCGTCTTCCGTTTCGTCTTCATCATCAATATCGTACCAAAGGTCGCCTTCGCCGGAATGGTATTCCATCAAAGCAAGCTGCGCTTCAATGGTTTCGTAATACTTATCTGCCGTCACGTATTTAACCACCAAACGGGTCTTATATTTAGATTCCGTCAAAGCGCTGATCGCGTTTGAAACGGCCTCTTCGTCTTCTGCCAACGTTTCATCCTCGGTCATGACGTACATGACAAGGGTTCTCGCACTGTTGGACGCGGCGTCGGTAATGTCACTGATTGCAGTATCATCATCCTTTTCACCGCAACCGGTAAGGCAGAACGGCAAAAGCATCAGCAAAGCCATAAATAAGCTGACAATTCTCTTTTTCATGTAAGATCCTCCTGCTGGGTATTGATAGACTACCCTATATTAAACTGTTATTTATTTTATACTACAACGCGTGTTATGTCAAGCATTTTTTAGTATAGTCCTCATCAATCCAAGAAACCTTTCAAATGGCGTGCTCGACTTGGATGCTTTAGTTTTCTCAATGCTTTAGCTTCAATTTGACGAATTCTTTCACGCGTGATGCCAAATTCTTTGCCGACTTCCTCCAGCGTTCTGGTTCTGCCGTCAACCAAGCCGAATCTCAACTTAATGACACTGGCTTCACGGGGGGCTAACGTTTGCAGTTCCCGTTCAATCACCTCGCGCAAAATGGAAGCGGAGGCAGCATCGGCAGGTGCCGGCGTCTCATCATCGGGAATGAAGTCGCCGAGATGGCTGTCTTCCTCCTCACCGATCGGTGTTTCAAGAGAAACGGGATCCTGCGCAATTTTCATAATATCGCGAACTTTATCTGCCGATAAATTCATTTTTTCACCGATTTCTTCCGGTGTGGCCTCGCGTCCGTACTCCTGCAGCATCTGTCTGGAATAGCGGGAAACCTTATGAATCGTTTCTACCATATGAACCGGGATACGAATCGTACGGGCCTGGTCAGCAATTGCTCTCGTTATGGCCTGGCGAATCCACCAAGTCGCGTACGTGGAGAACTTGTAACACCAAATAATATCGAATTTATCGACGGCTTTCATCAAACCGAGGTTTCCTTCCTGAATCAAATCCAGGAAATACATGCCGCGGCCGACGTACTTTTTCGCGATACTGACCACCAAACGCAGGTTGGCCTCAACCAACTTGTCCTTGGAAGAATTTGCCTCGCGGTGAGAATTTAAAATCAAGCGTGCGGTCTCATCGGCAAGAGATTCGTCATCCGCCTGTTCTTTCAAACGCTGAAGAAGTGGGTACTGCTTTTCCGCCAATGCGTTCACCCATAGATAATCGCAGGTCATTTTATCCGACTTTGCACTCTTATCATTGAGAAGCAATGAAAGCGCCGCCTCTTTGACAGCTTGGTACTCATTCGCATCGTCATTATTCTCTTTTACTGCGGCAGATGCGGAGTTTTTCTTTTTTGCGTTCTCTGCGGCGGGTTCGTGGGCAGCACAGCCGCTTCTCATCAAATTAACGTAGTTTAAAATGACACCGAAATATTCGTCCTGCTTCGCATCGATTTTTGGCAAATCGTACAAACGCAGCAGTTCGGCATCCGGCTCAGCAGCCAGGAACGTATCAATGCGCGCAATATCTTCTTCTTTGCGAATCAATTCTTTGTAGGCAGACAGCAGGGAGACAATGCGGGGACTGCTTCTGAATACGGTTGCGGCACGATTACAATATGAATCCAAGGCGCTTTCGGTTATATGCGCCAAATTCCAAATGAAAAAGGCCTCGTCGTACCCGACGTTTAAAACCGACGCCGCTTTTTCGGGCGTCAATTCTTTGCAGGACGGCTGCTTTGCCTCATAATCAAAAAATGTATTGATTTCTTCAGACAGGAAGATTGCCGTTTCAAAAATCAAACCGAACAAAGCGATGGATTCTTCATTCTTTTGATATGCAGTGTCCAATATTTCTTTTATTTCCGTCGGATTCACAAATTCCCTGACCGCGTCAACAGATAGATTTTTTGTTTTATTTTCCTGTTCTTTGCGTTCAATGGCAGCAAACTGTTTGGCAAAAACGGTTGCGTCCTTCATGATTTTAGCGCACTTATTTTCCTGTTCCAAAGACAGGAGCGGCACCTTACCGATTTCTTTTAAATACATACGGACAGGGTCATCGATAGAAAGGCCTTCCTGCTTCAGGAAATGCTCAATATTATCCGGTGTATCAAAAGACCCGCCGTTTTGTCCGTCTTCGCCGGAAAGGTCCTCCGGCAACGGGTCACCGGCATCGTCAAACTCTTCGTCAAAATCATCAAATGCGCCGGACGATAAATCAACGTCGGAAACAGAATCCTTTTTACGGGAATCTTTTCTCTTGGTATCATCATCCAAATCCAAAAAATCGTCGTTATCGGTGCTGTCTGCCAATAGATTTATATCGGCACTGTCCAGCTCGCCCTCCGCATCCAGCGTATCAAGATCCTTGTCAATCATCGTAGTATTTCTCCTATTCTTAAAATCCAAATCATTTATTGCCGCTGCGTTTGTTTTTTCTATCCTGTGCCTGCTGCCGCAGGAATGCAATGTTTTGCGCTACGTCATCGTTCCCGAGTTTGTCCTTCGCAAGGTTTTCCTGTTTCAGGCAATCCACGTAACTGCGAAACGCATCGTTTGAATTATTTAAATCATCGCGTTCGTGCAGCATCTTTTCCACGCGGGCCATTTCATCCACAGAAAACGTTTCACCCATGGCTGAATATAAAAAACCGCCCTCGTTGTGCTGCCGCATAACCTCTTCAAACACACGCCGCCCGAACGACGTCACAAAATCATCGGCTGTCAAGTTAACTTTTTGTGTGTCAACGAAATCGCGATACGCTTCGTCCAACAGTAAGAATCCCAAAATGGCCTCTTCTGCCGCAGCCGCCGTCAAATGCGTAGCGGCCTCGAGATTTACGCGGTCCCCAAAACCATGGACCGTATTCAGGGCATTGTGTTCTTCCTGTCTCTTTTCTTCGTTCAACTTGCGTTTGACGTACATGTTGACGCTGTTCTTAATGACGTCGGCGGAAAGCTCTAACCTTTTAGCAGCCTCACCCGTGTAGATTTCCCGCTCAACCGGCGTTCTGTACCCTGCAATAACGGCACATATTTCATCGGCCGCTTTTATTTTGTCCTCCGGCGTATCCAACGGGTGCTGCAGGAGAACGGTATCCATTTGATAATGAAAGCCGCTTTGACTGCTGTCTAAAACCTGTCTGAATTTCTCCGGGCCAAACGTTTTAATAAACTCGTCGGGGTCTTTTGCTCCGTTCATACGTAACACGCGGACGTCAAGGCCAGCCTCGTTTAGAAGCCGCATAGCTTTTTTGGCCGCATTTTGCCCCGCGTCATCGCTGTCGTACGAGATAATGACCTTCTTCGTATATTTTGCAAATATTCGCGCCTGATCCCCGGTAATCGCGGTACCGAGCGTGGCAACCGCATTTTCAAATCCTGCAGCGTGCAGTGCGATTACGTCCATATACCCTTCGCACAAAATCATATACTCGGGCGTTTCGGGACTGTCTTTGGCATAATTCAGTGCAAATAATTGTTTACTTTTTTTGAACCCCGGTGTATCCGAGCTATTCAAATATTTCGGTTTTGAATCGTCCATAACACGCCCGCCGAAAGCGACAATATTCATTGCCGTATCAAAAATCGGATACATCACACGATTGCGGAACAAGGCGTACAGCCGATTCGTCTTTTCGTGACGTTTGGCAAGATACCCCTGAATCATTTCCTCCTCGGTATAGCCGAGAGAAGACAAATGGGTAATCAAACCGCCGAAATTATCCGGTGCAAATCCAAGTCCGAAGCGTTTGATTGTCGCCGCTGACAAACGGCGCTTTTCGGAAAGATACGCCATACCGGGTGCCCCAACGTTCGGATCGAACAAACAGGTACGAAAATATTTTGCCGCCTCCACGTTCATTTCCAAAACCCGTTTTCGGCTGACCTCATTATCGCGCCTGGCGGACGCATCCTGCGGAACCGTCAATCCAACCCGCTTGGCAAGCAGTTCCACCGCGTCGGGGTAGTTTACGTTTTCCGCTTTTTCAATGAAAGAGATGACTTCTCCGCCTGCTCCGCAGCCGAAACAGTAAAAGCTGGCTGTTTTGGGAAATACGGTGAAAGAGGGCGTTTTCTCACTGTGAAACGGGCACAAGCCGTTAGAATTCGTACCGGCACGTTTCAGCGTGACATAGGAACCGATCACGTCCACGATGTCATTACGATATTTAATTTCTTCAATAAACTCACGCGGAATCAAATCGGCCTCCCATAAAAATGAATCAACAAATAATATACGCAGATTATTATAAATATACGCAAAGAAAAAATAATTAAAACGGCTTATTGTTCGCAGTCAAGCCGTTCCCCCGAAATGCGGAGCGCCGTGCGTCCGCCGGTCATTTCACGTACGGCGTCGGCAAAGCTGCCGTATCGGTCTTTCGGCATGGTCACGGCAACCGTCACAACGTCTGCATAAGCAACGTCCAACGTGCGCGCCGCGTAAGCCGGAAACGACACGGACAATTTACCATAATCCGAATAAGAACAGCTGAACTCTGCAATAACAAAAGGAACAAAAATGGCCGAACCGGCAGCATCCAAAGCCAACTTGCAAGCCTCACCGTATGCACGGACCAGGCCGCCGGCGCCGAGAAGCGTACCGCCGAAATAACGAACGACAACGGCACAAACGTCTGTCAAGCCGTTCTTACGTATCACGTCAAGCACGGGCATTCCAGCCGTCCCCTGCGGTTCACCGTCATCCGAATACCGGCAGTGAATGCCGTTATCCAAATAATACGCGTAGACGCAGTGCGTGGCGTCGGGATACTGCCCCTTGATTTTTTTGACGTAGGAGAGCGCTTCATCTTCCGAAGAAATCGGGATGGCATAACCGATAAAGACGGAGCGTTTTTCTTCAAAACGCGCCGTTCCCTCCCCCTTCAACGTGACAACCGTTTTGTTTTCAACGTCAGCGCACATCATTGGCCTTCACTCTCTGCTGCGTGCGTAACGTCATACGATTCAAACCGACCTGCCGTTTTGGCATCGACAACAGCAGTCAAACGAACGCCGTTATCCAAATATTCCACGTTTGACACCTCGGCATCACGATACAAAATATGTACGAGATTTTGCTTATCATTCGGAATCAAATACGTGATTCTTTTTTTATCGGCATGAATCTTTTCCGTCAGTTTTTGGAGAAGTTCATCAACACCGACGCCCTTGGCAGCAGAAATTAAGACGCGGTCGCCGTCATTTTCCGGCAGCGTTTCCCCTGCGGTCAGCTCGGGACACAAATCACATTTGTTAAACACGTAAAGCGTTGGTTTACCGCCGGCACCGAGTTCGGTCAATAAGTCAAGCGTCACCTGCAGCTGCGGCTGCCATTGACTGTCGGAAGCGTCAATCACGAGCAAGAGCACGTCTGCCTGCGCAGCCTCTTCCAGCGTGGATTTGAACGCCTCAATCAAATGATGCGGCAATTTGCGAATAAAACCTACCGTATCCGTCAAAAGAACCGTCTCCCCGGACGGCAATTCCAATTGACGCGTCGTCGGATCAAGCGTAGCAAACAATTTATCCTGTGCCAAAACGCCGGCACCTGTCAGATAATTCAAAAGCGTTGATTTGCCGGCATTGGTATAGCCAACGACGGCAACGCGGCACAATCCGCTGCGGTCCCTGGCTGCGCGCATCGTACGTCTGGTTTTTTGTACCTCTTCAAGCTGCGACTCCAAAGCCTGAATACGGCGCGCCAAGTGGCGGCGGTCGGATTCCAATTTTGATTCACCGGGGCCACGTGTACCGATCCCGCCGCCGAGTCGCGACATTTCGGTGCCGTGCCCCATCAAACGGGGCGCAGTATAATGCAGCTGTGCAAGTTCAACCTGCAGTTTTCCCTCCCCGGTCGTTGCATGCAAAGCAAAAATATCCAAAATCAACATGGAGCGGTCAATCACGCGAACGTCGTTTCCGATGCCGTCTTCCAAATTGCGGATTTGTGCCGGAGATAAATCGATATCAAATATAACGAGATCAATACCGGCATTGGCACACAAATCATGGATTTCATGCACTTTGCCGCTGCCGATTACGGTACGCGGATCGGGTGTCTCTTTATTTTGTACGACACGACAGTAGGTTTGCCCGCCGGCCGTATCCAGCAATCGCTCCAATTCATCCAGGCTGACGTCAACTGCCTGCGCAGTATCGCCGTTCAGAACGACACCGACAAGAATGGCCTGCGTAACTTTTTCCCCGCCCGGCAAAGACGACAACACGTTCTTATCAGTCACAGTTAAATCCTCCCTTTTCCGACGACTTCAAATTCAAATAAAACTGTATAAAACGAAAAACGCATTTATAAAGGTTCTATACAAAAGCAGGCGGTGCTAAAAAACAGACGTTTTTTAACACCGCCAATTTGACAGCAAGTACTAAAACGGCGATGCCGATCAGTTTGCCTTGACTGCTTCCAGTCTCTTCTTAAATTTGTCCACGCGACCGCCGGCATCAACGAACTTCTGCTTACCGGTAAAGAAGGGGTGGCACTTGGAGCAAATTTCAACGCGGATCTCACCGACTTTCGTGGAGCGGGTGGTTACGCATTCACCGCAGGCACATCTGATAACGGTTTCTTCATACTTGGGCTGGATTTCGGTTCTCATTTTTCATACCTCGTTCAATAGTAGTCCGATGTTAGTTGGCATCGGCCGCAAAGTATTGTTATTATATCATATATCTATTTGAATTGCAATAGTTTCCGTGACGTCCGTGTGAACTTTTTTTATATTACGTCTTTTATGTTGACAACAATACCGAAAGAAATTATAATGGATACGATAATAAAGACCAAGGAGACTCCGAAATGACAGCAAAAGCACGTTTTTTCACAAGAGCGGTCTGCCTGTTTTTGGCAGTATTCGCTGCCTGCTCTCTTTTGACGGCATGCAATGATTTCCCTGACGAAGAAGAACCCAAAGAAGCCAAGACGTATGAACTCGGCGAATTGGCGTTTATTCCGGCGTCTGCTTTTGACAGTGATAAATCCGTTTCCGATTGGTTGAAGAACTGTCGCGAAAACAACGTTGAAAGCATTAAAATTTATTCGCTGCTTTCCTATGACGAAGCAACCATGACAAGCGTCTATTTATTCTACTTGCCGCACGTCAACAAAAACGTCAGTATCAACGCCAAGATTATCACCTACGATTACAAGCAATACGACGCTTTCATCGATTTCCAAAGCGGTGACGAGGTACGTGAAGAGGACGTTGTTTACTATTTGAAAACAGAACTGATTCGCCCTTCTCTGCTGCAAAAAAACGTATCCTATAACGGCAAATCTGGCGTGATGCTGTCGACGTCGGCACAGCAAACCATCGACCTGTCCGGCATCCTATCCGATTCCGAATAAGCCGTTCTGTCAATACCTTTTGAATACAAACAGGGCACCGAAATTCGGTGCCCTCAGCCTGCTGACAAAGGGTTCA
>DCGU01000049.1 GCA_002315325.1 Clostridiales bacterium UBA1770 | reverse complement strand
ATCGTTTTTTCTGTCGTCATGACGATTTTGTTCCGGCGGGAAAGGATGCGGAGGTCTTTGTCCTTTAGGCATCATCTCTCCGTGCGGAGGCATTCCGCCCTGCGGCGGCATACCTTCACGGGGCGGAAAACCACCGTGCGGCGGAAAACCGTCGTTTTCCCCCAGCACGTGTTCGTTTTCTTCCGTGATATATCGTTTGGCCTGCGTGGAGAATAACGTGTAGTACTCCCCATGCTGCGCCATCAATTCGGCGTGGGAACCGATTTCGGCAATGCGGCCGTCCTTCAGCACAACGACTTTGCTGGCCGTCGTGGCGGACGACAGGCGGTGCGACACGAATACCGTCGTTTTTTCTTTACGCAGCATATCAAACTGGTGATAAATTTCCGCCTCGGCCATGGGGTCGAGTGCGGCCGTCGGTTCGTCCAAAATCAGGATATCCGAATCGGAATAGAAGGCACGGGCAATGGAAAGTTTCTGCCATTGACCGCCGGAAAGTTCCAAACCGTCCTTTTCAAAATAGCGCATCAGCGGCGTGTCATAGGTTCGTGACAGTCTGTTAATATAGGCGTCGGCACCGGCCTGCCGCGCGGCAGCCTCCACGTTTTCACGCACAATCGGTTTATGAATTTCACCGAGAGCAATATTTTCACTGACGCTGAGCGCATATTTCCCGAAGTCCTGGAAAATGATACCGTATATCGCATACAGTTCCTTCACGTCATATTCTTTTATGTTGCGGCCGTCCAAAAGAATCTCGCCGGCGGTGGGGTCGTATAAGCGCGTAATCAGTTTAATCAGCGTCGTTTTACCGGCGCCGTTCAAGCCGACCAGCATCACTGTATCCCCCGCTTCCAGCGTCAGGTTAATATCGTGCAGGACGTCATGGTCGGCCCCGGGATAGGCAAAGCAGACGTGGCGCAATTCAATCGTGTGTCCGCAGTGCCGCTGCGGTTTAATCGGTTCGGCGATACTGGGCACAACGGTTTGTTTTTCGTTCATAAATAATATCATATTATCAATGAACAAGGAACCTTCGTAGATACCGGCAACCAAGGAAATAAGCGACGCCACGCAACTTGAAATTGAGTTCAGCGCACCTGTGTACAATGAATAGTCGTCAATTTGTTTGACGTTTGTTGCCACCATATAAAACAGCACCATATTCATGGCGGCGGTACACAGCGACAGGAAAATGTTCCAAAAACCTTCCTTCAGGGTCAGCTTTTTGATGCCCTTAAAATAGCTCTTAAAAACGTCTTTATAGCGGCCGATAAAAAAATCGGACAGGTCGAACAGGCGTACTTCCTTCACAACGTCCTTATTCACCAAAACGTCACTGTAATAGGACAATTGCCGGCGGTCCTTGGAACGGCGGCGCATATAGAAGAAATTTTGACGGCGGAAATAGAAGGAGACGGCAGCGGAAACCAAACAAAGCACGACAAACAGCCCAAAGAACAAGTAGGCAATGCTGTCCATACGCGTCATGATGGCCGACAGTACCACGATAAAGCTGACCAGTGAGATCACCTTACTGACCAGTTCAAACGTGGAATTTAAAATATTGACGGGACGCATGCCGGCCTCACGGTTGGCGTTTTCCAAACGTTCGTAAAAGTCGGGCATATCGAACGACGCAACGTCCACCGTTCGCGACTTTTCCATGATTTTGACCTTGACGTGGTTGGTCACCACTTCACCGGAAATCTTGGTAATCATACCGCTGATACTGCCGATGAGACTGTTCAAAAAAATGAAACCGAACTGGTACGTCAGCGGTATCAAAAGGTCGACCTCACCGGAAAAAGAAGCAACGACCTTGGCCAACAGGTTGGCCGTAATCAGGGTACCGACGAGCGGCGAAATACCATTGTACACCGTCATAAAAATCAGAACGAAAAGCAAAGAGGGTTTTGCTTCCCAAACCAATTTGAAAATGTACCCCAGGCGTTTACAGGTGCCCCCGACCGTTTCTTTCAGATAACGGCCGAGGTCCTTAAAATTTTTCGGTTTTTGCGCCTTCAGTTTTTCCCGCATTTCAAAGTTTGGCGGTGGAAAAAATCCGGGACCCATACGTTCACTTCCTTTCGAGACGATTATTCGGTTAACCGTTCAGATTACTGTAGAAAATCACTTCATCGGGATAATACAAATGCAGTTTTTCGCGGGCCAACCGTTCAACGTATTCACGTGATAATTCACCGTCGCCGAGCATAGCCTGCAATTCTTCGATTTCGTTGAGCCGAAATTCTTTTTCTGCCTGTAATTCGGCCATTTGGCGTTTCAACGCGCGGTACTGGGAGAAACGCACACAACAGACAACGGCGGAAAGGAGAAACAGCGCCACGGTAAAAACGACCAGCGGACGCAAAAAACGATTCACCGTCGGCATTCTCTTTTGCAGCGGCGTTTGGCTGTTCATGGCTTTCCCTCCTCTGTCATTATTCGCGTTCACGTCTCGTACGTCGTTCAGTTATCAATCACTTCGTACAGGGATGATGCGTCTGCTTTGCCGACAATTTCATTGACGGCCTTTACGCGAATCCGCAACGTGTGCTGCCCGAATCCGATTTCAAGCACGTCCCCGACTTTTACGTCATACGAAGCCTTGGCGGGGCGGCCGTTTGCCGTCACGTGGGCGTCATCGCAGGCCTCGTTGGCAACCGTCCGACGCTTGATAATACGCGACACTTTCAAATATTTATCTAATCTCATTTGACCAAACCTTTCATATCTTTTCCCGGTGCGAAGGCAGGACGGGACGTTTCGGGAATATCGACCGTGTCCCCGGTTCTTGGATTACGGGCTTTTTTAGCGGCACGCTTTTTCATTTCAAACGTTCCGAAGCCGGACAACTGTACTTTTTCGCCGTTACGCAAACAGTCGACGACGGTGTCCAGTACGTCAGCCAAGATGGTATCCACGTCTTTTTTGGGCATGCCTGTTTTTTGGGAAACGGCACAAATTAATTCTTTTTTGTTCATTTTCGCACCCAATTTACTTTATTTAAAATAGCCGTCAAACACACGCTCTGCATTCGCCATCACCCGTTCCATATCGATGGTGGTATATTCACCGTTTTCATACAGGATGACACCGTCTGCCATCGTCATACGAATATCGGATGCGTCAACGCTGTAACACAGAGACGCATAGGGGTCAAAAGACGGGCGGTTATGCGGTGCATTGGTATCCACCAATATCAAATCGGCGGCGCACCCCACCCCAATTAAACCGCAATCGTCTCTGCCCTGTGAAAGCGCACCGTTGCGTGTCGCAAGCGCAATCATATCGGCAGCGTGCGTACAATCAGGCTGCCGCTGCACGCCCTTGTGCAGAATGGCCGCCGTTTGCATATCACGCAAAACGTCCAAACGGTTGTTGGAAGCGACGCCGTCGGTACCGATGCAAACACGAAGTCCCTTTTCCAACATACGCGGCATAGGCATCACACCGCTGCCGAGTTTTAAGTTGCTGACGGGGTTATGGGCAACGAAAACGTTCTTTTCCCGCAAAATATCCATATCGTCTTCATTGACCCAAACGCAATGTGCTGCCGTTGTCGGACAATCAAGCACACCGGTGTTTTCAAAGAATTGAACGGGAGACACACCGTGACGCCCAAAGCAGTCTTTCACTTCCTGTTCGGTTTCCGACAAATGAATATGCATACGCAGTTTGTTGGCGGCCGTATAGTCGGCAACGTAGCGGCAGGCCTTTTCCACGTTGGTGTATTCGGCATGCAGCGACATATCGATACGAAGTCTGCCATCCCCTGCCATATGATATTCCGGCACCAGCGCCTTTGCCTCATTCATGCGGTTGTCTGCCGCCATATCAATATCAGGGTCAAAAGAAACGATACACCGGGACAAATTGGCCTTAACACCGGTTTCCAAAACAGCACGCGCCGTTGCGTCAATAAAGAAATACATATCCGTAAAGGATACGATGCCGTTTTTAATCATTTCGGCAATGGCCAGCTTGGAAGCCCAGTAGACGGATTCGTCCGAGAGGCGTTCTTCGGCGGGGAAAATTTTCTCGTTCAGCCAGCGCTGCAGCGGCAAGTCTTCCCCGTAGCCGCGAAACAGCGTCATGGCGCAATGACAATGTGCATTATAGAAAGCAGGCATCAAAAGCATACCGTGACAGTCGATTTCACGCGTCCAATCACCCGCAGGCCGTTCGGTTCCGACGTAGGTAATGGTTTTCCCGTCAACGACGAGATAAACAGCACCCGCATATCCGTATTCCGGCAAAAGAGAAGCATTTTTAAAAAGATATTTCATAATTCTTCCTTATCGCTTATCGTTTATCGATTCATTATTTCCGCATAAAATGCGCGGGCTTGCGCAAGTAAGCCGTCGGCAAATTCGTTCCCGAGATACTCATACGGGTATTTGGGATAGAATAACCGCTCGATGCGCGTTTTTCCGCCGTCCTGCGGCTGCCAATCCACCATCTTGGAAACGGCACCGGCGCCCACGGCAAAAATAGAATGAACTTCTTCCATCATATAGATGTTGTACAGGCCCTCGAATCCTTCCTTGGCAAACCCGACGTTTTCAAAGTTACCGACGGTATTCTTTTGCCGATACATATAGTAGGGATTGAAGCCGTGACGAATTGCCTGCATCTGGGAATAATCCACGCATTTTCCGGCATCGCCGCCGCGCAAAGAGTAAACCTGACGATTCTGCTGACGAATTTCGGCAGCGCGCTTAACACAAAACGTATGCACCGTCACGTTTTCGGGATCCAGCTCAAGGATTTTATCAAATGAATCGGAAAACGTGTCAAAATCGTCCGTCGGCAGGCCGGCAATCAAATCCGTATTGATACAGGGGATACCGGACGCACGTGCCGTTTCGTATGCACGCAGAAAATCTGCCACCGTATGTTTACGACCGATCTCCTGCAGCACACTGTCGGACAACGTTTGCGGATTGACGCTGATACGATTCACACCGAGAGAAGCCGCAACGTTCAATTTTTCCGCCGTAATCGTGTCCGGTCTTCCGGCTTCCAACGTAAATTCACGCACGGTGGACAAATCGTAGTCCGCATTGATTTCCGAGAGCAGCCGCTTCAGCTGTTCGGCAGTCAATACCGTCGGTGTACCGCCGCCGATATAAATGGACTGCACGTGAAGACCGAGTTCACGAATCAGTGCAAACGTCTTTCTGACGTCAACCAACAGCCGTTCCACGTAGTCCGGAATCATATCCAACAATTTTTTCGTCGTATAGGCAACGAAAGAACAGTAGGAACACCGGGAAGGACAAAACGGAATGGAGATATACACACTGCAGTCCTGTTTATCAGGCACGCCGATAATCTTCTTTTCCGCCAGGGCCACTTCGGTCGCCAGCGCAGCCTTCTTCGGGGTCACCAAATAATCGGTCGTCAGCATTTTTTTGACACGCGTTTTACTGAAACCTTCGTTCAAAAGTTCCGTCGCCACCTTGGAAGGTCTGACACCGGTCAGCATACCCCAAGCAGGCTTATAGGACAACAACTCTTCAAATGCACCGACTACGGCGTCGCCGACGGCAACTTTTCTGGTTTTATCGATCGACTCATCCGTTTTGGCACGGAACGCGGTCTTTTTAACCCGCTGTCCGTGAAATCCCGCCGTCACCTTGACGGTTACGCCTTCGGCGCTTTCGGTCATATCCAATTTCAGCGACGGTTCCTCCTTATCCGTAACCGTATCATTGAAATGAGTGCCGGGGAAAAAAACCATGCAAAGCGTTTGCACGTAATATACGTTCACGTTCCCTGTTAACTGCAGCTTCATTACGTTCTTCTCCTCATTCTTTCGCAAGCCAAATATCGGTATCTAAAATAATGGTCACCGGACCGTCGTTGATCAGCGAAACCTGCATGTCGGCACCGAATTGACCGTGCCCGACGTGACGAACTTCTTCGGCGGCACGCTCGGTAAAATAATTATATAACGGTTCGGCGATTGCCGGTGCGGCGGCACCGAAAAAGTCGGGACGGTTGCCGTGCCGGCAATTAGCCATCAGCGTGAACTGTGAAATAATGAGCAGTTCCCCGTCCACGTCTTTCACGGAAAGATTCATTTTGCCATTTTCATCACAGAATACGCGCAATTTTACGATTTTTTGCAGCATCAGGTCAGCTGTTTCCTTGGTGTCTTCCGGCAAAACGCCGAGCAGAACCAGGAACCCCTTCCCGCAGGAACCGATGACCTGCCCATCCACACTGACGGATGCCTGCGAGACTCTTTGAACAACTGCTTTCATACGCGTACTCCTTTTTTTCGTTTACTGACCGCCGCGGGTCACGTCAATGACGTCTTTCACCGTTTTAATTTTCGCACCGATTAAATTAAAGTGTTCGACGTTGCGGCAGGAAATTTGAATATTTAACAAGACACGGTCCTGTCCGATGCGGCGCGTTACAATTTGCATGATGGATACGCGCAAATCGGCCAGTGTCGTTGCCAAATTGGCCATCACACCGATGCGGTCGAATGCCACAACGGCCAAAACGGCCGTATATTCGCTTTGACTGTTTTGCCCTTCCCAACGGGCGCTTACCCAACGACCGGCATTATCGGGGGCGTTACGGGCTGCCGTAACGTTAGGACAATCGCACTTGTGTACCGAAACACCGAACCCTTTGGTGATAAACCCAACGATGTCGTCGCCGGGCAAAGGATTACAGCACTTGGCAAACTTAACCATACATCCGGACTCACCGTCAATGACAACACCGTTTCCGGCCTTAGTCTTTTTGATTTTATCGGGTGTTGCCAACGGCAGGTCTTCCAGCGTGGGAACCGGTTGTGCGGCTTCGGTTAATCGTTTGTATTCATCAAACAGTTTGGTGGATATTTTGGAAACCGATAAACCGCCGTACCCGAGTGCATTGTACATATCATCGGCAGAACTGTAACCGATACGCGCCGCAACGGCAGCAGCCATCTCACCGCGTTCCGCTTCGGTCAACTGTTTGGCGTATCGGCGAATATCGTTGTCCACCATGGTCTTTCCCGCTTCAATATTATCCGCACGGTTTTCTTTTTTGAACCACTGACGAATTTTATTGCGCGCTTCACTGGTTTTCACCATGGTCAGCCAGTCGCGGCTGGGTCCCTTGCTGCCGTTGGACGTCAAAATCTCCACGATTTCACCGTTTTCCAAAACGTGGTCGATGGGGACGATGGTCCCGTTGATTTTGGCGCCGATCATCTTATTACCGACTTCGGAA
The DNA here is from genome assembly GCA_002315325.1 of Clostridiales bacterium UBA1770. Lineage (GTDB taxonomy): Bacteria > Bacillota > Clostridia > Oscillospirales > CAG-272 > UBA1770. The sequence goes on along the minus strand of DCGU01000049.1, from coordinate 3,093 downwards.
TGAATATAAAACGCAAAGTCAATGACGTTTGCGCCCTGCGGCAATGAGAATACGTCGCCGCGCGGCGTAAAGACGAACACCTCATCGTGGAAGATATCCGTTTTGATCGCATTCATAAACTCGTCCGGGTCGCGTGTACCGTTCTCGGTTTCAATCAGACGGGAAACCCATTCCAGTTTCTTATCCATTTCCTCCTTGGATGCCGCACCTGACTTGTACTTCCAGTGCGCCGCGATACCGTACTCGGCCTCGTGGTGCATTTCCCAGGTACGAATCTGCACTTCAAAAGGAATGCCGTCACGCCCGATGACCGTCGTATGTAAAGAACGGTAGAGGTTGGGTTTGGGCGTGGAGATATAGTCTTTGAAACGCCCCGGCATGGAGTTAAACATTTCGTGAATGATACCGAGGGCCGTATAACATTCCAACTCGGTATTGACAATAATACGAAGTGCATAAAAATCGTATATTTCGTCAAAACTTTTATCCTGGTTGTACATTTTTTTATAAATGCTGTAAACCGATTTAATGCGGCCTTCCAGGGTAAATTCGGGAATGGTTTCCTTCAGTTTTTCATTGATTTCGTTACGGATGTTCTCAATCAGGTTCAAACTTTGACCGTAACGTCTTTCTATATCGTTTTTGACTTCCTCATACCCGATGGGGTCGAGATAGGAAAGTCCCAAATTTTCAAGCTCGGTTTTGATTTTTTGCATACCCAAGCGGTGGGCAAGCGGCGCGTAAACCTGCATCGTTTCAAGAGCAATCACGCGGCGGCGCGCTTCAGGCTTGGCATACAGCGTGCGCATATTATGAAGTCTGTCGCACAGCTTGATAAAAATCACGCGAACGTCGTGCGACATAGCCAACAGCATCTTGCGCAGATTTTCAATATGCGCTTCTTCTTTATCTTCGACGTTAAGCGTTACGATTTTCGTAAGTCCGTCCACCAATTGCGCAACGGGCGCCCCAAACTGTTTTTCTATTTTGGCGATATCGGTCTTATCCGAGCAGTCCTCCACCGTATCGTGGAGCAGCGCGGCACAGATAGAATCGGTATCCAGTTCAAGACCGGCAACGATTTCGGCAACGGCAATCGGATGAGAAATGTACGGCTCCCCGCTGGCGCGGGACTGGCCGGCGTGAAGATCGGCCGCATATGCGTAAGCCTGCTCAATTTTGGCGATATCATAGTTTTTTCCGGTTGTTTGCAGCATGCTGAGCAATGCGGCAATATCCGAATGAGCAGCAGTTTCCATGAACGTTTCCTCTTTTATTTTTGAACCTTACATTGAGAGCGCAATTTGCGCAGTACGGATGATTTTTCAATACTGGTTTTTGCGGCGTTGGTATAGACGTCAAAGATGAAAATATCGGGAGAAGGTTCCTCCACACCGCAAATATTTAATTCCTGCAGTACGCGAATGATATACCGCAATTTGACGTAATTGATACGGACAGCATCGTCGGTCTGCAGAGCGGACAAAAGTACTTTATCCGAAAACGTATTGCAGCCCATGCGCACCTTATTCTTCAAGAACAGATACATTTTAGCGATATCATCGCGTCCCGGCAAATAATCGTCATCAGGTGAAAACAGGGCGCCGGCGCAGATATTTTTATACGCTTCCCTTTCTGCGGCCGCCCGCTCCCGATATGATTCGTCAACATGAGCGTCGCAGATTAACATCTGCAGCGTCGTCACGTTCTGATATTCATTGACGTTCAATTGGAACAAAACGTCAATGCAGTCTCCGACACCGAACGGCAGGACTGAAACGGGCTTGGAAAACCAAACTGCCGTCATGCTGACACCGTCGGCCGTCAGCGTCATTTTGCTGTGTTTGCCGTTTCCGATGGCGGAAATGCGGTCAACCGTTGCATGACGCAAAATGAAATTCGGTGCGGGATTCCCGGTACCGAACGGTTCCATACCGGCAATCTCACGCGTCAGCGCCATCGTCAGATTATCCATCGTCACCTCGCATTCGGCGTCGATGGAAATCATCGGTTTTTCACTGCCGAGCGACGCAACGGCATATTCGTTCAAACGCTTGCGAAATTCTGCAATTTTGCCGCGTTTGATACTGAGTCCGGCTGCGAGTTCGTGTCCGCCGAAACGCACCAGTAAATCGTCACAGGCTGTCAAGGCCTGCACCAAATTCATGCCTTTGATGCTGCGTCCGGAGCCCTTGCCGATATCATCGGCCATGTCGACGCCGCGCGTCGTTCCGTCAAAGGAAATCATGATAGAGGGCAGCCCGTATTTTTCCGTAATACGGGAAGATACGATTCCGATAATACCCTGCATCCAGCCGTCGTCTTCCAGTACGATGACGTGATCGCGTGAAAGATCGCAGGTTTGTTCAATCTTGACTGCCGCCTGTTCGGCAATACGGTTTTCCTCTTCCTGACGGCGCAAGTTGATTTCACACAGTTCCTCTGCCTTGGCTGCAGCATCGTCGGGATCCGTTGCCAATAGCAGCTCCACGGCCTTGGCCGCACTGCTGATTCGTCCCGCCGCATTGATTCTGGGTGCCAACGTATACCCGATATAGGCAGAATTCACTTTTCGTTTCTTTTCTTTTCCGTCGGCGCGTGCATTCCCTGCCTGTGTCATCAGTGCGGAAAAACCCAGCCGCGGCGAATCGTCCAGCAGCTGCAAACCGCGCGACACAATCAAACGATTCTCGTCGACCAGCGGCATAACGTCGGCAATTGTTCCGACGGCAACCAAGTCGGTGTATAAATCACACACCTCGCGCAACCCGTCCAAAACAGAACTGCCGCGGTCTATATCCAGTTTCATACGGACGGCACAAATCAGTTTGAAAACGACACCGACACCGGCCAAATCCTTGAACGGATATTTGCAGTCGGCACGGTGCGGGTTCACGACAGCGACGGCTGACGGCAACGGCTCACGGCATTCGTGATGGTCCGTGACAACGGTATCAATGCCGCGTTCCGCAGCGTGATCAACCTCCAAATTGGCGGTAATGCCGGTATCCACCGTAATCATCAACCGCACACCGCGCGCCGCCAACGTATCAACTGCACTGCAGGACACGTTGGCGGCGCGCGGTGTGCGGT
>DCGU01000038.1:1174-24672 GCA_002315325.1 Clostridiales bacterium UBA1770 | reverse complement strand
AATAAAAAAGGGGACAGGCACGTTTATTCCGATTAGCGTTTTAAAACAGTCGCCCGGTGATTCGGGCATTGTAATTAATATCAGTCTTATATTTATAGTATTGCTGCAATTGCTTATAATGAGTTTATACTTATACGATAACCGGACAAGAGTAATGTCTGCGGAACGGTTAAAGCTTACAGGGCCGAAGAGCATGCCGGCATACGTTATATATATAAATCTAATATAATTTATATCTAACGCCAAAAGCGATTTATTAAATACGCTTGCAGAGATATATTTAAAAAGCCGGATAACGCTGGAAAAGCCTTATACTATATTATTAATAAATGCAGCGTCTATATTAATAAATAAAATTTTTATATATAATAAAAAACGCGGTTAAAATAAACTTTAGAAAAAAGGCAGCCGCCCTTACTCTTGGCCATGGCTTGCTTTTAACCGGCAGACAGCTGCATATTTTAAATATAAATATAGTGTTAACAACTATATTTAAAATAACGTTAGTTGCGTAATATATTATTGTTTAAAAATGCAAAAATAATAAATAATATATATGCATATCATTGTTGTTATATAAAAATAAAACGAGAAATTGAGCCGGACTATATTATAAATTAAACGCAAAATGGCAACCGGATTTTATCTATAAAATAACGCTTGTACAAGGCGCAAAAAGCACTCTTATTTTTAATGAAAACGTCGATTGAAAAAATAATTTTTACATTATATTATATATGGGCCTTATTTGGATAAAAATAAAACGAGTTCAACCGGAGTGTTGCGTGAAATGGAGACGTAAACCGAAATAAAATACGTCATAACTATAATTTAAAATAAAGAATTGCTGCGAGGAAATGGTATATTTAGGGCACAATATATGCATGACAGAAGGGGAAAATGAACGTGTTACGGCTTAAAATTAAAGGGTTTCCTTCATTATATTATATATATTATATATAGCGGTGTTTTGAAGCGAAAACGTTGTGATTAAAACGGGGTTTTGATGCGGTGGAATTACATGTAAAATAGCTTCAATGCCGGTACCATTGACGGCGCACAGAGTGTGCAAACAATATATAAAGTTGAATGGACTTAGAATCCATCGGCTTCGGCGTCGCATTGCAGGAGTTGTGCCGTTATGGCTTTCATAGGGGCGCAGCGAACAATATTTAGCGCGATTTTTTGTGCCGCATGCTCCTTCCGTCACGCTGCGCGTGCCACCTTCCTCCCGGAGGCAGGCAATAAGTTTCATTGCCCAAGATACAATCCCCCACCCGACTAAAGTCCTGCGAGGCGAAGTCGGGAGCACGCATAGAGAACGAAGAGAACATGTCGCCCGCTTGCGGGCTACCCTCGTAAAGAGCGGCGGCGAAGCCGTGACGGTGTTTAGCCGTCAAGCGAATACGTGCCTGCTTGCAGGCTTGAACTGTATACACTTCTGCACAAGGCGGCTTACGATTAGTGCATTTCTTTTCTCACAGGTTGAAGTATCATCTTGCTGTACGATGAACTCCTTCCACCGGCAAAGCCGGTCCCCCTCCCCCTAGGAGGAGGCTTTTTAGGTTCATTGCCAAAGGGAAAAGGGCTTTTTCAAAGGGGTTTTCACGATTTACGGCATTAAACTGCGGTAGAAATTTCAATATTGGAAGTTTCACTTGACAAAATGCGTAAAAATGCGCGAAGGATTCAGAACCGAGCTCCAATCGTACCGATTGGAGACATATGCCGCTAGTGGGCCTATGGCCCTCACGTGCGTTCGATCTCTACCCCTGCCAAAACAAAAGGCACTGCTTTCGCAGTGCCTTGTTTTGGCAGGGGTAGAAGGATTCGAACCCACGACCCACGGTTTTGGAGACCGGTACTCTACCAGCTGAGCTATGCCCCTGTATCCCAAGCGATTGCTCGGAACAGGGGTATTATATCATACAATGTCCCTTTTTGCAATAGTTTTTTATAAAAAACGGTTTTCCGTGCAAAAGCGTGACGTTTGACGTTGATTCTTTGGGCCGATGCCTCTGCTGTTCAAATATGCCGGTGCTGTTTTGCATTAAAACGTGATAGCTCGATATAAATAGGGAAATGGGCAAAATTCACGTTTGATTTTTACCCTCACAATGACTTGATTCACACTGAATAGCGCCGGTTCGGCACCGGTGATCCTGCTTCTGTACACCGGAAGTCCACCCTCCGCTTATTATGCCTTGTTTAGATGCGTTTTGCTTCTTAATGACGCCTATTTTAATAGCAAAACATAAGCCGTGCGCGTGTCAATTACGAATCGGTCTTCCTTCAATGCGCGCATGAAACGACGTTTTTGCACGGAACTGGGCCGTTTGATGGCAAAATGACGCACGTGCGCGTGCTACGGTTCAAAAATGGACGCTTCTGCACGCTGCAAAACGTCTTTGAATACCGGTTTTGGAAGACGTCTGCCGCTAAGTGTCATTTACACGCGCACGTATAGCGATAACGGCATTCTTGCTGCGTCGGATGCTTGCCTTGAATGCCTGCCGTTGCTTCAACGTTGCGACGGCAAAATTATATAAAATTAGCACACGTGCGCGTATAAGACGCGTTAAGGCAATCTCGCCGCTGCTTTACATGGCTTTTGGCCTGCCACAGCCTATGTTTTTGCCTCATTGACAGTAACACACGCGCGCACGTATCACTGCAAACGTGAACTTTAGGGCTGTCTTACCCTTTTCGCGGCCGAATCTGTGGGTTTTTGCCTGCAAAATACAGAGTTCAGGCGTTGTTAAATCCATTTTGTGGGCGCCGTTTGTATTTCTTTTTATGCTTGCTTTTTGTGCTTGCATTTTTTACCGTACGGATTTTGCTTTATGCATGCCGGGTTTTTGCATTCTTCATTTACTATGAACGTTTACTATGCATATGATTGTTTTCATTCACTTATGCTTTGACGGGTCACTTTATTGAAATGATTTCAACTTTTTTTCGGCGTAAAGTTTTTTTCGCTCTCCAATCATTGTTTTTTTGCGTCAAAACGTTGCTTTTGACGCATTGGACAGAACCTGATCTGCAGCAAAATGGAGTCGGTTTAGACATTTATACTAAATAATGTAGAAAAACAGCCACTGAACGCCTGTCTGTTTTTGTATTTTTTCACAAAAAACGTGCTTTTTTGTATCTTGCGGATAAACGAATGACATAAAGCAATTTATATCCTATATTATATAGACCGGCAACTTGTTTGCCCTGGTTTTTTTCGCGCTTTTTGGAGCAAACAGTAAACGTAGAAAAAACAATTTTTTAATTTAACGGAGGAAGGTAATGAAGACAAGAAGCAAATCCCTGCGGGTTTTGACGTTGTGCTTATCTTTGCTGATGGTACTGTCTCAACTCGCATCCTGTGGAAAAAAGCCTGAAGCTTGTTCTCACCCGAACGCCGGGGTTGTCAAAACAACGGCAACCTGTACGGCAGCCGGAACCGCTACCTGGGTATGCCCGGATTGCGGTGAAACTTGGGAAGAGCAAGACAAAGCCACAGGTCATACTCTGGCGGAGACCACGGTGGCCGCCACCTGTACAACAGACGGATACACGGAAAAGAAGTGTACCGTTTGCGGCACGGTGGACAGTCACATTTTGATTACCGCCGTAGGCCACAAAGAAACGGTAGTGACGAGTGACGCCACTTGTACCGCAGCCGGAACCGTGGAATACACGTGTGAAGTCTGCGGCAACGTCCGTAAGGACGAAACGGCTGCGCTCGGCCACAAATACGTGGATACCGTTGTTGCTGCCGCCTGCAAAACTGCCGGCTGTACGGTACACGTTTGTTCCGTGTGCGGCGACACCTACCGCGATGCGAACGTGGCTGCACTCGGCCACAAGTACGTGGATACGGTTGTAAAATCCACCTGCACGACGAAGGGATACACCAAGCACGTTTGCTCCGTGTGCGGCGATACCTATGAAGACGGCAACGTGGACAAGACGGGCCATACGTACGTCAGCAAGACGGATGCCCCCGACTGTACGCACGAAGGTAAAGTTACGTATACCTGCACTGCATGCGGTGACACTTATACCGAAAAATTAGACGCTGCAGGCCATCAGTGGGTAGCTGCTGACTGCAACAGCGCCAGAACCTGTTCCGTTTGCGGTTATGCCGACGGCGAAAAGCTGGGCCATACCGGCGGTAAGGTAACCTGCACGGAAGGCGCCGTTTGCGAACGCTGCGGTGTAGAATATGAGAAAGCAACCGGCCACGTTTGGGCAGATGCAACCTGCGCTGCTCCCAAGACGTGTACCGTATGCGGTGAAACGGACGGTGACCAGCTCGGCCACTTCGGCGGTACCAGCACCTGCTTCACCCCTGCGATTTGCGCAAGCTGCGGCCAGCCTTACGGCGAACCCAGAGCGCACGATTGGATTGCTGCCGATTGCGAACATCCCGAAATTTGTTCTTTCTGTCACTTTGTTCACGGTGGCGCTCTCGGCCATACCGGCGGTACTGCAACCACGGAACAATTGGCTATTTGCGATCGTTGCGGTCAGCCCTACGGGACTCTCCTCGGCGCCGGCTGCGATCACGTTTGGGCAAGCGCAACCTGCTTGATTCCCATGACCTGTACGCTTTGTAAAGCTGTAACGGGTACCACGTTGCCTCACGTCGGCGGTACGGCTACTTGCCAGGCACAGGCTGTATGTACACGCTGCCAGCTGCCTTACGGCGGTCTTGCCGACCACGTTGCCAAGACGAACGCAACTTGTCTGGTAAAGGCAATCTGCTCCAACTGCGATCTGCCGTTTGGCGATTTTGCTGCTCACGTTGCTAAGACGAGCGCAACCTGTCTTGAAAAGGCAACGTGTAAAGTTTGCTCACAGAGCTACGGCGATTTCGCCGACCATAAGTGGGCAAGCGCAACGTGCCTTGAACCTAAGAAATGTATGGTCTGCTCCGCAACCGACGGTGCCGGTGAACACAACTGGGATGCCGGTGTCGTATCGACGCCCGCAACCTGCCTGCAGTCCGGTGTGAAGAGCTTTACCTGCAAGACGCCCGGCTGTAACGCTAAGAAGACGGAAGAAATTCCTGCCCTCGGTCACGGATACAAAGCAACGAACGTTATATCTGCAACCTGTCTGGTTCCCGGTTCCGCTACCTACGTTTGCACGCATACCGATTGCGGCTGCACGGCAAGCTACACCAATATTTTGGTAGCCACCGGTCACCGGTGGAATAAGGACCGCACCTGCACGGAAGGTCACACCTGTACCGACTTGACCTGCAATGCATACGAAGGACCTCTCGGCCACGATTATCCCCTGACCGGTACCGAAGAAGCGCCCACCTGCGTTGACGCCGGTTATATCACGTACGTCTGCAACCGCGGCTGCGGCATTGATAACGTCGTTTATACCGCTTCTGCAAAGGGCCACAGCATTGTCGGTCAGCCCGTTACCACAGAAACGTCCATCGGCAACTGCCAATATCAGCAAAAGCATATTTGTGCTGATTGTAAGCAGGAGGTAGAGGGCGCCGTTGTGGTTTACCATGAGACGACCAATGCGCAGATTACGAAGAATGCTACGTGCCAGGATGCCGGTGAAGTGCTTTATACCTGCACCACGTGCACGGCTACGTATACCGACGTCATTGCTGTCAATCCCGAAGCACACGCTTGGAACGAGGTCACCAAAACCGATACCACTGTCACCTACAAGTGTTTTTTGTGCCAGAAAGTAAAGACGACCATTGACGTGAAAAAATCCAAGGCGAACGTTTCTGCGTCCGATTTGCAGAATACCGACGAAGTTCAGCTGAAAGGCGCCGCCATGAACTTTGACGACACGGCCAAAACAAAGTTGAACGGCCAAACGCTTGAGCTGGCAGCGGATCGGATTATGGATAAGAGCGCACTTGGTCTGGATGCTGATTTAGAAGCTCAAATTGGCGATAAACCCATCTTCAACTTCACTGTAAAGCGTGACGGCACGACTGTTTCCGACTTCGAAGGCGGTTACGTAACCGTGACGGTTGACTACACGCTGGATGGCGATGAAGATCCCAACAAGATTGCCATCTGGTATATCAAGGATGGAAAGGTTACGACCATTGAGGCAAAATATATCGACGGTACGCCCGGTAAAGTGACCTTCCAAACAAACCACTTCTCCGATTACGCTGTGACCTCTCTGACGGCAGCCGAAACCTGCGAATTGTACGGTCATACGTATGAAAATACCGTGGTAGAAGCTACCTGCATGGCAGGTGGTTACACGCTGAAGACGTGCTCTCGCTGCGGTGATAACGAAAAGACGGATGAAACGCCGATGCTGTCTCATGCAGAGGGAACGCCCGTGACCGAAACGGATGCTACCTGTACCACTGCCGGCAGCCTGAAATACAGCTGCACCACGCCCGGCTGTGAGTACTATCGTTCCGTTGTGATTCCGGCTATCAGTCACGTTTGGGTAACCGATACGGACTCTTACGTAACGGCATCCTGCCAAAAGAACGGTTACGTCAAGTATATCTGTTCCAACCCCGGCTGTACGGATTCCTACAGCAACGTTCTTCCTGCCCTGAATCACGACTATCCGGAAGCAACAAAAGTTGTCGTACCGGTTACCTGCACGGCTGACGGTTACACCCGTAACGTCTGTGCAAACTGCGGTAACGTGGAAGAATACGATATCGTTGCACATCCCGGACATCAGTATCTCCTTGACGCTGCACAGAGCGTTGCGGCTACTTGTATGGCAACCGGCACCAACGTGATGGCTTGTACTTGCGGTGCTTCCTACACGGTTGACCTGCCTATACTGGCACACAATTACGTTGTCACTTCCGAGACAGAGCCTGACTGCACCGTGGATGGTGTGATTCATTACGCTTGCTCCACGCCCGATTGTACTGCTGCGTATGACAAGTACGTTGCCGCACTCGGCCACAACGTTGTCAAAGACGCAACGAAGTGCATCGCACCCACCTGTATCGCTACCGGTTCCGACGCTTATGCCTGCGTCAACTGCGATTACGTGGAATACCGCACGGTGAACGCAACGGGCCACAACGTGGTTTACGACAAGGCTGCATCTTATGGACCTACCTGCACGGCTACCGGTGCTGACGTTATGAAGTGTACCAATGCCGGTTGTACCTATAAGCGCGTCGATACCATCGCAAAACTTGCTCATCCGTACGTAGTTACCGTTACGCCGAACGGACGTTTCAATATCGGTTACACAACGCACGTATGTTCTGTTTGCGGTGATACGTATTATGATGCGTATACGGCTGCAACAGATGCACACGTCATTGTCAACGGTTCCTGCACGCATTGTACAGCAAAGATGGATATTGCTGCTACGCTTGTTACGGACAATATCACGCCGACCATTGACGGTTTGGCACATGAGGCTGTATGGCAATCCGCACAGACCATTGACGGTGTCAAGGTCCTGTGGGGTAATGACGGTTTCTACTTCATCGCTGATAAGACCACCGCTTCCTTTAGCTGGAAAGAGGCCGACAGCGCAACGACGCAGACCGTGACGGTTGCAAACGGTGTTGTAACGGCACCCGCCGGGTCCAGCTACGCCGTGAATGAAGTGGCTGAAATCTTCGTACCGTTCAACTACTTCACCGAAAATTATGACGGCTGGTATGCTTACGGCTTCGTTCAGGAGCGTACGCAGGGCTCGCATCAAACAGCTTTCGGCAACTATACGAACGTTTATACTGTTTCTTATTATTATGACGAGGGTGGCTATACCTACGGCGGCACTTGGACCGTAAAACAGGCCATTAAGAATTCCGCCGGTTCACTTGACGTATACACGTATGAAAAATCCAACGATATCGTCGGCAAGACCTTTACGTTCAACACCACAACCGTGAAATATGCCGGACCTTACGGATACAGCAATATGATTAACGGTAATACCGGTGTGGAATGGGATGACAGCCAGACGACCGGCGTGTCCAAACCTATGCGTGAATTAATTGACTTGCGTGACGGTGCGACAAATATCGTCATTAACGACAGCGACCTGCCGTTCAAGATTCAATCGTTTACCGATCCGAATTATTCCGCAACGGACTTCGCATTCTATTGCACGTCTTACGATTCCGATGGTAATCCTATGCCGCGCTATGGTAACATTCCTGCTCAGTTTGCCTATGCTGCATACGTTGACGACACGACGAAACCCATCATTGATGGTAACGTTGATGACGTATGGGAATCCACGGCAAAGATGGTAACGCTGAATGAGATTGACGACCCGAAGTGGGATGCATACGGTTACATATCCGTTTTGTGGTCTGACACCGGCTTGTACTATCTCGCTGCTGTGAAGGATAATACCGTTGTTTATAACGCGGACGGTGTTGGTGATCGTGCGAACTTCTACGTATCCGAAACTTTCGGCGGTACAAATGCACCTACGACGTTCCCGACCAACACGGACCTTATGGGTGAATACAAGCCATATAGTATCACAGTAGGTGCCGGCGGTAAATTGATTGGTAAGGAAGGAAAATCTTACTATACTTCTCTGCCGGTTTTGAATGCAGATGGTGTCCAGTATGCAGCAAAAGCATATTCCGATGGATACTATGTTGAAGCATACGTGCCTTATTTCGCTCTCAATTCAACTACCGCTGTCGTGGGTCACGTGATGGGATTGAGCGCATCCATCGATAATTACACTGGCGAAAATGGTAACTATTCTCGTGATGAGTACACCAACCTGGGCGGTTTGTCCTCTTACTGGTCCAACCCGCAGTCTCAGTTCCAGGTTGTATTCGTTGGTAAACTCTACGACGCAAAATAATTGATTACGCGATTAATCAATTAAGCTTTACAAATAACTGTAATCCTTTGGGGCTACAGTTCAACAGCTGCACGCAGCCGGCCGCAATGCGGCCGGCTGTTTGTATATATGGAATGAAGGAAATTGGGCAGGGAAAAGACGTAAAAGAGTTGACCGCACAAAAATAAAAAAGTATAATAAATAGGATAGCAATTTGCCGAACGAACCGATGACAGCGGGGAGGGGCAGCAACATAACGGAGGGAACGGATATGTTATCTTTACGACCTGTATTTGCCTGCGGTGCCTTATACCAGGCAGGAGCGGATTTGACGATTTACGGCACGACGACCGAAAAGGGCCGCGTTGACGTATGGATTGAAAGAAACGGCAAGATCCTGGGTAAGGGGCACGCGACGGCCAAGAAGGGTGCCTTCGGTGTGACGGTTCGCACGCCGGCCGCATCGTTTGACCCCTGTACCATCACCGTAACCTGCGGTGAGGACAGTGTGACGCTAACCGACATTTTGTTCGGCGAGGTTTGGCTGACCGCAGGGCAGAGCAATATGGAATATTATAATAACTGGGTGACGGGACACGAAAAGGCGTTCGCCGCCGCACAGGGACGCACGTTGCGCTTTTTTCACCAATTCCCTTGGGACGGGAACGACTATCCTCTCACGGAACAACCGATTCGCCGCGGTGAGTGGTATTCATTAGATAATGAGGAAGTTGTCAAGCGCATCTCCGCCATTGGCTTCTCTTTTGCCGTCGACCTGTACGATCGCCTGAAGGCAAAGGATGGCGTCGGCGTACCGGTGGGCATTGTCAACAATAATATCGGTGCGACCTCCATTTATTCCTGGTTGCCGCATCACGTCTTTGATGACAAGCCTGAAATACTGCGTCTATTGCGGGACATCAACGTGGACGACGATCCGAAACGCTGGAACAGCCGCGACTGGATGAATCGCATCCAGTATACAGCCCAATACAACGCGATGCTTTGCACGATTACCGGTATCCGCGTGCGCGGTATCTTGTGGTATCAGGGGGAGAACGAGTCCGGTAACGACCCTTCTGTGCGCGCGTACCACACCTTCTGGGAAACGTACGAAAAGACCTACGAAAAACTGTTTGCCGCAGATCCGGACCGCTTCACAATCTTGCCCGTACTGCTCTACAACTGGACGTACGAGGGCAACAGCGGCTGCCACGTCGGCATGCTTAACAGCGCCTTTGTTCGTAACGCATTGCTTGACCCGAAGCATTTGTCCTTCGTCCCGATTGACGACCTGCCCGGTTCCTGGAACGTCTTCGGCATGGATGGTAACCACCCGATTCATCCCGCCCGCAAGTTTGAAGTCGGCCGCCGCTGTGCGCTGTTGGCCATGGCCAATACCTATGGCGTCGGATCGCAAAAACAACCCGCCACGCTCTCTCTGTGCCGCCGCGACGGGCACCGCTTACTCTTGACGTTCCAAAACGTCGGCACGGGCCTCTATACCAATGCCGCTATGCCGCGCGGCCTATACGTGCGCGGCGAGAATACCGTGTATCTGCCGGCAAATGCCGAGGTAGTCAGCCCCGACACCCTGGCCGTTTGGTGCGATGAAATCGAGGCACCCGTGCACGTCGCCTTCGCCATGCAATCCATGCAAAGCGAAACGGGCCTGTTTGCCGGCGACTATCCCGTGGCCCCCTTTGCCACCGAAGATTTGCTCGGCTCCATTATCGAGCAACGCGACTATTACGATATTGCCCGCGAATCCCGCTGGATTTTCAACAAGTCCGCCGACGTCAACGACTGCTTCCCGCAGCCGGTATGGCGCCCCCTGCAGGGGTCTTCCGTTTGCCGCGACAAAGGTGAGATTTTAACCGAGCCGGTTTCCTTACATATCAACGGCGACGAGTGCACAGGCGAATTCGGCGTGGCTGTCAAATCCTACCGCTACCACCGTTTAGATTTCTTTAATTTTACAGGCATGACCTTCAACGCCTATATGCATCGCAATGCCACCGTCACGCTGGCGCTGGTTTATCCGTCCCGCACAATCACGCTGCCCATGGATACAAGCGAAGCACTGTCCACCGGCTGGCGCAAAGCCAAAGTAGATTGGAGCGGTATCACGCTGCCGAACGAAGAAATGCTGCGCTTTGAGTTGCGGTTCACCACGCCCGGGATTTACCGCGTGGCCAATATTGAAAAGGTGAGACTCCTGCCGCGCGGCAACTGATTTTTCGCCTTGCAATGCCCCCATATGTATGATATAATTTTAGAGTCAAAATAAAAAGGTGCGGACGCTCGGCGGACCGCACACGGAGGTTTTTATGGCATATATTCGTGACAAAAAAGAGGAACTCACCGGTTTCCAAGAGTCGGAGGATTACAATCCCCGGATTGACATTGGCCCGGATTTTGTTATGGTGTACGGTGTTAACGACACCCTGCTTGACCGTGTAAAGCATTTCCGCGATCGCGGCTACGTCATTCACCTGATGACGGGTATTTCCTGGGGCCACTACGTTGACTATCTGTACGGTGAGTGGGACGGCAAGGAACACCTTGACGAAGCGCAGGAAGACCGCGACGGCAACCAGATTCTCCACGGCCTGCGCGGCGAGAAGATTAATCCCTACATGGTGCCCACCATCAACTTTGCTACCTATTTAACCGAGAAAATCAAGAAGGCTGTTGACGCCGGTGTCGAGGCCATTCACGTTGAGGAGCCCGAGTTCTGGGACCGCGGCGGTTATTCCCCCGCCTTCAAACGCGAGTACCTTATGTATTATAAAACGCCCTGGGTGGCACCCCACACCTCGGTGGACGCTCACTACAAGTGCGCGCGCCTCAAGGCCTATTTGTACAAGCGCACCATTGACCGCGTCAGCGCTGCCATCAAGGCTTACGCTATGGAGAAATACGGCCGTCTGATTCGCTTCTACGTGCCGACGCACTCCCTGCTCAACTACACGCAGTGGAAGATTGTTTCCCCTGAGGCACTGCTGACCGATATTCCCACCGTTGACGGTTACATCGCCCAGATTTGGACGGGTACCTCCCGCGAAAAGAACACCTACGAGGGCAAGATTGCCGAGCGTACCTTCGAGTGTGCATACCTGGAATACGGTGTGATGCAGGAACTCGTTAAGGGAACCGGCCGCCAGATGTGGTTCCTGCAGGACCCCATCGAGGACCAGCCCTGCTACGACTGGGACGGCTATCGCGACAACTATCTCAAGACGGTTTCCGCAGCCCTTTTGCATCCGGTTATCAACACCTATGAAATCTGTCCCTGGCCCCGCCGCGTTTTCAACGAGGGTGAAAAGTACCCCCGCAGCGCACCCGACGCTAAGGAAATCGGTGACGAGTATCGTGCACAGCTCAACGGCTGCTTCCAGCTGTTGGGTGATATGCCTAAGTGCGCATCGAGTGCCGAAGTCAAGGTTGGTATGCTGATTTCCGATACTTCGCTGTATCAGCGCAACTTCCCGGACGGCTGCATCAACTGTGAAAAGGCCCGCCAGGTCGGTACCGTTCTCCATGAGACGGCCGAGGAAATGGCGGAATACACCGATATTTTGTTTGCCGGCAAGGGCGACCGCGACTTGCGTCTGCGTTATGAGAAGACCAACATGCTGCCCGTATTCTACGGTCTGACGCTGCCCTTGATGAAGCACGGTATGCCGATTCGCCCCGTGCTGCTGGACAACGCCCGCCGCT
The DNA here is from genome assembly GCA_002315325.1 of Clostridiales bacterium UBA1770. GTDB lineage: Bacteria > Bacillota > Clostridia > Oscillospirales > CAG-272 > UBA1770. The sequence continues at coordinate 12,159 of DCGU01000038.1, read as the reverse complement.
TCGTTGGTTACCTGAACGATTACCAGGTGCTGGTTTGCTCCTATGAGTTCTGCAAGCCCGACTATCCGGATGAAAATGCCGCTCTCGCTACCTGGGTACAGGAAGGCGGTACGCTGATTTACGTCGGCGACGGCACAGATCCCTTCCACAATATCAACAGCTTCTGGACGGGCAAATATCCGACCGCTGCCGAGCATCTGTTTGACCTGCTGGGTGTCAAGTGGCCCGAAAAAGGCGACAAGGCCATCTACAAGGTCGGCAAGGGTGCCATCGCCGTATGGAAGCACGCTCCCTCTGCGTTGACCTTCAGCCGGAACGAAGCCGACCTGTGGCGCGCCTTCTTCGGCGAAGTCATCGAGTCCCGCGGCTTTAACTGGAAGCATTCCAACTACATTATGGAAAAGCGTGACCCGTACGTCATCGCTGCCGTATTTGACGAAACCGTCGACAACAGCAGCCTGAAGCTGGACGGCCTGTACTGCGATATGTACTCTGCCACCTTTAACGTGGTCAAGAATCCCGTACTGAACCCCGGTGACAACCACACCTACTTCGATTTCTCCAAAATTGAGGGTGAAACCGTACGTGTCATCGGTACGTCCGCTCGTATTAACGCCGCAGACCTGGCAGGTGACACCCTGACGCTGCAGGCAAGAGCCGCCGATACCGTTCACGCTGCCATCCGTATCCGTACGCCTTGGCCGGTCAAAGCCGACGGCTTTACCGTTGTCAATGATAAGGACAGCAAGACCGCGCTGATTACGTTCTTGGGCGATGCACAGGATTTGAGCATTGTATTAAAGCAGAACGGAAAATGGTAAACCTGAGCAATAAGCGAAAAGGTTTATCAACCCCAATATGGTCTTCTTGCTGCGGCTGAAATGGAGTTTACTGTAGTTTGAACTCCTTCCACCGCCAAAGGCGGTCCCCCTCGTAGAGAGCGCAGCGAACACGTGCGTGCTTGCACGCTACTTCCCCTCACGGAGACGGCTTTAAAGAGACCGCACTTTGGATACTAAAAAGATTTAAACGTAACTTTGTATGCCTGCCGCCAAGCGGCAGGCATTTTAGGAGGATAATATGTGTTCTATTCCTTTTTCCGATTGGTTACAAACAAAAGTGCCGCTCCGTTTTAACAAGGACGGCAAATACCGCATTCTGTGTGTGTCGGATATCCACGGCGGCATCGGGTATGACGAGGCCTATACCGTGGGCGCCCTGCAGACGCTGGTGGACGATACCCACCCCGACCTGGTATTGATTCTGGGCGATATCGCCGGCCCCGGCATGATTCACATTGCCACCACGGAACAGCTCCACACCATGCTGACGGGCCTGACCGCCCCTATGGAAAAGGCCGGTATTCCGTGGGCGCACGTCTATGGTAACCACGACGACAACTTCGGTGTCGACAATCGTGACGCCGAGGCCGTGTACGAATCCTTCCCCCACTGTGTCTCCAAGTTCGGCCCGCGTGAACTCAAGGGTGCCGGCAACTACGTGCTGCCCATCTATGATACCGACGGGAAGAACGTGCTGTACAACGTCTTTGGGATGGACTCCCACCGCGGCATTGACGGCTTTTACAGGGATTTCAATCTCCCGGCTGACACCAATCCCGTTCTGCCCGAGGCCATCGGTATGCCCATGATTGAACGCCACGTCGACTTCGAGCAGACCATGTGGTACTACAATACGTCGGCAGAATTTGAGAAATACTGCGGCCACAAAGTGCCCGCTATGTTCGTTTCCCATATCCCGCTGCGTGAGTTGATGATTCCCGCCATGCTGTACTCCTATGATACCGACGTGCAGGACCAAATCAAAGCAATGACGGAAAAGAACAACGGCGTCTTCCCGGGCATCGGCACCACGTCCGAGTTCCCCTCCGGTCTATTCCGCGCTTTCCTGGAACGCGGCGACGTCAAGACCTTCTGCTGCGGCCACGAACACGAGATTATCCACTCGCTGACGCATATGGGTATTTTTATAGCGTTCGACGGCTACCTGTCCCGCCATGCCTGCCACTTAATGGAGACCTTCGGCGGCCGTGTCTTCGACCTCACCGCCGCAGCCGACAACAAAGTGAACGTGGAGAGCAAAATGGTATTGCTCAAGGATATCCCCGCCTACGTACCGGTACAGAGCTGATCATTATAAAAATCACAGCCGCGGAGAATGATTCCTCCGCGGCTGTTTTGATACGTCTGTTTGGCGCAATCGTGCAAAACACCCCTAAAAAATATGGCGCACTCGGACATTACGGCTTCATAAAAGCGGCGCAATCGTGCAAAACACCCATAAAAAATATGGCGCATTCGGACATACCTATTGCAAAATGGCAAAAAACATAGTATACTATGATTAGTAAAAAGAATGGAGGTGCCCTATGGATACGTCTGAAAAGCTTGTTCTAAAGCGCAAAGCATATCAGAAAATGCTGTTCTGGAAGGAAAATCATGCGCCGGAATACGCCCTTTTTATCAAGGGTGCTCGCCGTACCGGAAAAACAACGCTTGCAGAGGAATTCGGTAAACACGAATACGAGTCCTACATTACCGTTAATTTTCAACAGGCGAACGACCGGGTTAAAAACTTATTTGTTGACGGTCTTATGGACCTTGATAAATTGTTCTCCTCATTGGAACTTATTTATAAAACAAAACTGCACGTTCGAAAATCGTTGATTATTTTGGATGAAATTCAATTGTATCCGCAGGCGAGGCAGGCTTTAAAAACATTATTGGAGGACAAAAGATTCGACTATATTGAAACGGGGTCTCTTGCCGGCATTGTCAAAAAAACACGCAAACAAAACATATTGATTCCCTCCGAGGAGGAAGAGCTTGAGATATTCCCGCTGGATTTTGAAGAATTTCTTTGGGCCATAGGGGATGAAATGACAATGCCGGAGATTCGTGCGCACAAGAATACCTGTAAACCGTTCGGACAGGCTGTGCATGCACAAATCATGAGTTCGTTCCGTACGTATATGTGCGTGGGGGGCATGCCGCAATCCGTGATAGCATATATGAGAAACAAGGACTATTCTGCTGCTGATTTTGCCAAGCGGTCCATTATCAATTTGTATCGTAACGATATGAAGGAACAAAACGACGTAAATGCCGATTACGTCGGCAATTTGTTTGAAAATATACCTTCCGAACTGTCAAAACACGATAAGGAGTTTGTCTTGACTCATGTGAATACTGACGCAAGGCTTTCCCGATATAACGAATCTATTGGATGGTTGGAAGACGCTATGATTGCGAACGTTGCCCGTAACGTCAACGAGCCGAGTGCTGCACTGTCTCTGTCAATGGATGCCATGCGTTTTAAAATGTATCTTGGTGACACCGGGTTGTTAATCAATCTTGCATTTGATGACGGCAGTTATTTTGATAATGAGTATTATCGCAGCATCTTGTTTGATAAACTTCATGTGAACGAGGGAATGTTTATTGAAAATATCGTTGCTCAATGTCTGCGTGCGGGGGGACATAAGTTACGCTATCATACTGCCGTGGACAAGGTGGCCAAGAAGACAGTACGGGAAGTTGATTTTTTGCTGCGCGATGGTAAAAAGATTTTGCCTGTCGAGGTGAAATCATCCGATCATTTCACAACCAAATCGCTGGTAAACTTCCGCACCGTCTATTCGGATAAAGTGGGGCGTGGCATTGTGCTGCACGACGGCGATGTAAAAAAGGACGGAGAAATTACGTATTTCCCCTATTATATGGCAAGCGTTCTGTGATATGAGTCGGAATAGGTCTTGTGACCGTCGGCAAAGCCGGTTTTCCGTCGGTCAAGCAAATAGGAAAGGAGAAACCACATGACGCCTACACAAACTATCGGTATCATCTATTGCGGAGTCTCCTTATTGAGCGCACTGATTTTGATTATGAGTGCCGTGACCATCACGAAAATCACGTCGCGCCATACCATTATGCGGTACGTGTATCATTCGTATGTGTTTGCGGGGCTTGCCGCCGTGTTTGACTGCACGTACGCCTTGCGTGAAATTGTCGGTGTCGTCTTTCCCGCGGTATGGTCCTACGTGTTAACGATCGCGTACGTGACGTGTATCAATTTGACGGGGACGTTTTGGATTTTTTATGCGGAAAAGAAGCAAAACAGCTGGGTCAGCAAAACGAAGAAACGCTTGATTCTGTTTACGCTGCCGCTGTTTGCGTTTAATATTTTTATTTTTACAACCCCCTGGACACGTGCGTATTTTTATTTCGAAAACAACGCCTATTATCGCGGCCCGTTATTTATCGTTACGTCACTCTTGCTGCTCGTGTACGTGGTGCAAAACGGTGCAAAATCGTTGTTCCGCTCCTTCTTAAAGAGAAACTACGTGGAGCGGCATGAACTCCGGCGTTTGTTTATGTACGCGTTTACCTATTTGGTCATTCAATTGATACAGCTGAATTTGCCGAACGTCTTTCCGTTCCGGTCTGTCGGCACCATGTTGGTTCTCGGTATCTTCTTAGTTCGTAAAATGCAGGAAACCATTGGTGCGGACGCACTGACGCGTATCAATAACCGCTATGCGGTTGACCGATATCTCGGCTCCTTAATGGACCAAAACCACGATTTTGAAATCGTCTTACTTGACGCGGATAAATTCAAAAACATCAACGATAAATACGGGCACGTTGAGGGCGATAAAGCCCTAACGGTCATTGCGGAAGCCATCAAAGAAGCTATGCCGCGCAACTGTTTCATTGCACGCTGGGGCGGGGATGAGTTTATTATTCTCAACCATGACAAAAACCAGTCCATCGCCGACGCGGAGGAAAAAATCAATCAAAGCCTGGCAGAAGCGGTGAAACGGAACAACTGTGCATACCAAATTACCGTCACGGCCGGATTCTTCGTCAAAAACGACAGCGTGAACAGTATCCCGGACCTTTTGCAAAACGCGGACGCCGATCTCTATGCACGCAAAAGCACCAAAAATAAAAAATGATTACAAAAGGGTGTTGAAACGCCAATGCGTTTCAACACCCTTTTTGCGGCTGTTTTTACAGCCCTTGCGCAATGAGCCCATCATTGAGTGTAATAATTCGTGACCCATATGCCGCGTTTTCCTCGCTATGGGTAACTTGCAGAATGGTGACGTTCATCTCTTTGTTGACCTGTTGAAACAGGTGCATAATGCCTTCGCCTGCGCGGCGGTCAAGATTGCCCGTCGGCTCGTCAGCCAAAAGAACCTGCGGCTGCATCATCAGTGCACGGGCGATGGCCACGCGCTGCTGCTGGCCGCCGGACAGTTCGGTCGGCAGCGCCTTGCGTTTGTCATACAATCCAACGACGTTTAAAAGTTCGGTCAAATAGGCTCGCTTTTGCGCGTTGATGCGGCCGTCCATAATGGCGGGGAGCAGTACGTTCTCCTCCACGGATAAGTTCGGTACAAGGTTATAAAACTGAAAGATGAAGCCGACGCTGCGCCGCCGCATCACGCTTTTTTCATTGTCCGACATGCCGGCAACGTTGTGCCCGCAGACCTCAATCAAACCGCTGTCGGGCGTGTCCAGTCCGCCGATTAAATAGAGCAGAGTGCTTTTGCCGCAGCCGGACGGTCCCATAATGGAGACGAACTCACCCGCAGACACGTCAAAAGAAATACCTTTTAACACCGGGCAGAAGTTTTCACCGCGACCGAAACCTTTACAGACGTTGTCGACGTGAACGGGCATGGGTACGATATTATTATTCATACTTGATCTCCTTCATAATCGACATTTTTTTCAGGCGCCGCAACGGGAAGACAATGGTGGCCGACAGCAGGACCAAAAGCAACGCCAGAGACAGCCCAATTTGTTCCATAGTAACGACAATATCCACGTAGGCAATGGTGACGAAAATGACGTCATGCATAATTTTGCATAGCCACAGGCTTAACAAAAGTCCCGTGGTACAGCCGACGGCAAAAGAAGCAACCAGTTCGGTGACCAGCATGGTTTTCAACTGCTGCCGGCTCATGCAGGTGGAGTTCAGCACGGCATAGGTCATACGCTTTTGGTTAAACGAAATCAATTGGTTGTTGACCAGTCCGCACAGTGCCAGCAAGATGGTGAAAAACGGCACGACGGAAATGGAATTGACGGCGCTCATTGCCTCGGTGACCTCGTCGTTGACGTAATCCTGTTTTGCCGATACGCGATAGAGCGTACCGTCGTGCGCGGCCGTGGCGTCGTTGATATCGTCAATCATTTCATAGACGTCACGCGAAGTTGAAATTGAAATGCCGATGATGGCGGGTGTAGTTTCAACGTGTTGATAAAAATCATTACGCGTCATCATAATGGTGGTGCGGTTGCTGTAAAAGACGCTTGAATCACAATAACCGACGACAGTCGCCGTAAACGGCGACGAAGAATAGGCAGTTTCGTTACCGACGTTGGTCATCACCAGCGTGTCGCCGATGGTATAGTGGTAGAGTTTAGCAAAGAGATAATCCACGATGACCTGTCCGTCTTCCAGGGTCGAGGCAAGAACGGGGTCAACGTCAATGCCGTTTGAATAGCCGTCGGCGGCAACGAAATTGACGTGGCACGCTTCCTCGTTGATGAAGCAGTCGGTGATATCCCAGTATTCGTACACGACGCTGTCCACACCATCGATTTTCTCCAAATAGCGATAGTGGTCCTCGGTTTGCGTGGCAAGCTTAATCAGGATATCGTAGGGATAATTATTTTCATAGCCGGCAAAGAAGACAGAAATGGAGGAGACGCAGACGTAAATCAGCATGACCAGCGCGATAACGACGCAAACCAGCAGTGACGTGGAGCGGTTGATGCGGTTGACGGCAAGATTGCGCAGCCCCAGCCATACCGGCCCTGCGGACCGTTTCAGTTTTAGGGCAAGACGGCCGAACAGGCGTGAGAAGAGTGCGCAGACCATACCGATGGAAAGTCCCGCACCCGTAACGGCCAAAACCAGTTCTGCAATCAGGAGCCCAAAAACGTACTTATGATTGAACAGGGCAATGATGACGGAAGCCGCCAACATACACAGCCCGACGCAGCTCCAAATAAGGGAGGGCTTTGTCGCAGCGGACTGTTTGTGAAAAATCAAATCCTTAACCGGCGTTTTTCCGGTGCGTACTACGGCAAACAGGGAAACGGCAACGTTCATCAGAACGGTAAAAATCGGGACAGACAGGAGCAAAGGCAGCCGCACGTTCCCTGCCGAAATACCGAGAAATTGGGCACGAATGAAAGTGCGCAGCAATTCCCCGCAAAGAACGCCGGGAATGCCGGCAACAAGGCCGTAGACGACGCTTTCCGCCAGCAGCAGACTGTTTGTTTGCCGTGCGGCGGCGCCGACGGAACGGAAGGTGCCTAAAACAGGGATGCGGTAGTTAATAATCAGTGACACCGTTGACGAAACGACGAAGAAGGTGATGGCAACCACCAGCAAAAGAATAATGCCGAGCAATTGGCGTACGCTGCTCATATGGCCGTATACGGCGTTCGCATCGTACAGCGTTTTTGCCAGCAGAATATCACTGTCATTTTGCAGCCGTTCAACGAGCGCAGTCATTTCCGATTCGTCTTCAAGTGCCGCGCAAAGCAGGTTTGTTTGTATCGTTGACGAGCAGATAAATATTTCGCCGTATTCCGTACCGTCCGCCGCAAACGCACCGGCCGATTCCACGTAGGCCGCCAACGTCAGCGTCTCGGTTCCCATAAGCGTCTGTACCGTGAAGGTATCGCCCGGCGCAATGCCGAAATACAGGGCGCGTGTGCGCGGCATCAGGGCCTGTCCGTCACGCAGGGGGAGTAACTCCTCGGATGCGTCGTTTAACGTGAGAAGCCCTTCGTCCAGGATGCGGTTACAGTCGCCGCGGTACAGAAAGACCGTATGCGTACCGCATTGCCCCAAAGCCAGTTCCATTTCCAGTGTCTTTTCACAGGCGGGGAGGGCAAGGGTATCGGTATCCAAATTGCCGAGGATCGCAACATCATACCCGCGGGAAGGCGCCTGCATAAGAATGGCGGTGCTTTCGTTCACGTCCTGCTCAACGTTCAGGTTGAGATAGAATACCGCCGCAGATAACGTCAGCGATAAAATCACCAAAACGCTTCGCAGTCGGTTGCTTTTAATATTACGCCAAATATGTTTGAGGATAATGCTCATGAGGCGTTACCTGCATCGCCGATATTTGCGGGGCGTTGGTTGCCCTTGAAAAGCGTGCGGAAGAAAAAGAAGGGACCGACGCAGATAATCGTAAAGCAGACGTACATGACAAGCTCGGACAGCTGCAGTCTGGCGTATCGGCCGATGGGGAGATACGTTTGGTGAAGAACGGCCAATCCCGGTGCAATATCCACCACGACGTCCTCCAAGAACATGAACAGGTAGTTGCAGTGGAAATCCATGGAGACGAAGGGGTCAATCGAAAGGACGACGAGGTCATAATTGTGCACAGCGAAGACTGCATTGAAGACGGTGCCGATGACCAGTACCGTGAAGAAATAAACGTTGAAAATCTTGAGAATGGAATACAGGTCCTTTTTCTGCAGCGGCGTAATGACTTCCAGCGTTAACAGCAGGAACCCAACGACGATAATGCCGGTATGCTCTATGATATAATGCACGTTGAGCGAATAGAAAATGCCGTCCCCGCCGGGGGTGTCGCAAATGATAACAGCCGCAATGGCACCCAATGCGTTGGCAACTGCGGCAAAGCAAAGCAGGGGGCGCTTGTTGGCCTGTATGGCAATCGGTAGGAAAATGCAGGCAAAGTTGCAAAGCTGGAACGGGAAACGCTGTACCATGGTGAATTCGGAGCCCTGAATAAAGGAAGCGTATTGGAACAGCAGGGAGGAAGACAGAACCATTAACAGGATATGCTTGTCTTCATCACTGCGATTTTTAAACAGTAGCGTATAGCCGATAATCAGCAGCACAATGACAGCCATCCAAACGAAATTGACGACGTTGCAGGATTTGATGACGATACTGCTGCAAAACGTGCCGGTGAACTGCGAGGGGAACGTGATGGGCATATTGACAAACAGCAGCGGCAGGGCGAATAACAGGAATTTGCCGGCGTCGGCCAAACCGGTGAAACGCAGGTCTATACGGCGCGTTTGCACCACGCGCAGAATCATGCACAACTGCAAGAGTTCAAGTACAATGAAAAAGGGAATGCGCAATCCAAGGCTTGTCGTAAAAGCACGCGATAATTCGGTCAAGGGACAGCTGATTGCTTTTTGATAATAGTACATGTATTGATTGGCCAGCATGCAGTTCGCCAAAAAAGTGGGAAAACCGAAAAATACAACGAAGCGGGTAAAGGTTTTGCGGTGATAGTGCAAGGCAATCGGCAGCGTCACAATCATAGCCGCACTGAACAAACGCACAACCGAGAAAAACGGTTTGTGTACCAGCCAAAGCAGCTCGGGCAAATCGGACAAACGGTCACCCCATAAATCAGGTAGATAGATATTGATAAAAGCCATCAGCACCATACAAAACGTGAGGATAGTATCCAAGCGCTTTTGGCGCGGCGATCCCTGCGTGTCGGCAGGCACAGCATAGTGCAGTATTAACCCGATAATACCAATTGCGGCGCAGCCGCCTAAAAGCCGGAAAATCATAAAGACGTCTCCTTGTTCTGCAATAGAATGTGCAGTGGTTATGAAAACGGAGAATGCTCGGTACGGAGCGCCGATGCCGAGCAAAAAGCGGAAAGAATAATTACTAAATATAAAATATATAGGATATTATATCATACTAAAGTGAGATTGTAAAACTATATTTTTGGGGCGTATTTTTGCATCGTCCTGTGCGATAAAATACGCCGTATCAGCGCAAAAAAAGAGCCCGGTGGCTCCTTTTTTTGCATTATGCTTATTTTGTTTTGGGGCACACGCGGCCCAAAAAGCGAAAGACGAAGAACAGCGCGAGTACCGTGGCCAAAATCCAGCCGACGGGCCAGGACAGCCAAATACCGGTGGAACCCAGCGCCGTGGCCGAGAAAACAAAGGACAACACGACGCGCAAAATCAAGTCGGTAAAGGTGTCTGTCATAAATTCCTTCATATGGGAGCAGCCGCGCAGAATGCCGTCGGCAATCAGTTTGCCGGCAATGATGCAGTAACAGGGCGACAAAATACGCAGGTAATGAACGCCGCTTTCCATGGCCTGCACCGACGGTTCCTTTAGGAAAAAGCCGATGATGGCGCGCGGGAACAGTAAATAGACGGCGGTGATGGGCAGACACAGGCACCAAATCATACGGACACCGGCCCAAAAGCCCGAACGCAGCCGCTCCGGCTTTTGCGCACCCACGTTTTGCGAGGCGTAGTTGGACATGCCGTTGGACACGGTGACAAACGACGTGATGGCCAGGTTGTTCAGCTTAACGCCGGCGGAATATCCCGCCATAACGCCCTTGCCGAAGGCGTTGATGACGCTTTGCACCACGATATTGCCGACGGAAACGAAGCTTTGCTGAATCATGCTGGGAACGGCGATGCCCAAAAAGGTCACCAGCGCTTTCTTACTGAACAGGGCGGGTTTTTCGTCGGTGTGAATGGCGTGCAGACGGCGGAAAACGAAGAAAAGGGACAGGCAGCAGCTCACACCCTGGCAGATGAAAGTGGCCCAGGCCACACCGGCCACGCCCATTTGCAGGCCGACCACAAACCAAACGTCCATGCCGATGTTGGACAGGGACGATACCGCCAAAAACCAAAACGGCGTTTTGGAATCGCCCATTGCCGAGAAAATGCCGTTGGCAATATTATAAAAGAAGACGAAGGGCAGGCCCCATACGTACACGTCAAGATACAGTTTGGAGTCGGCTAATAAATCGTCCGGCGTTTTAATCAAGTGCAAAAGGGCATTGCTGCCGAGTATGCCGATCAGCATCAGCAGGACGACGAATCCCGCGCAGAAAAGCATGGCGGTGGAAACGGCAGTCTTCATGCCGCGGTAATCGCCGGCACCGAAGTGGCGGG